>JAGGXL010000003.1 GCA_021163085.1 Thermodesulfobacterium sp.
AATAGATAAATTAGCCAAGGGCAATTTAATGGTTCGTAGTAGAATGGTTATTCTTTATGGAATTGCAAATGCTAAAAGTTATTTCGTTCTCGGGACATCAAATAGAACCGAATTTTTAGTAGGATATTTTACCAAATGGGGAGATGGAGCAAGTGATATAGCTCCACTTTTGAGTTTATATAAAACAGAAGTAAGGGAATTAGCTAAAATATTGGAAGTACCTAAGAAAATTATTTCAAAAAAACCTACTGCAGGTTTATGGGCAGGACAAACAGATGAAGATGAATTAGGAATAGAATATGCTCTGCTTGATAAAATTCTCTATAGATTGGTAGACTTAAAAATGCAAAAGGAAAAGATAGCAGAAGATTTAAATATACCTTTAGAAAGAGTTTTATATGTAGAAAAGCTAATAAAAACAAGTGAACATAAAAGGAGATTACCATCATTTCCCAAACTTTGAAATTTATTAAAAATTTTCCTTCAAAATATAAGGTATAAATACATACTGATGAATTAGAAAAAGCTTTTTTGCTTTGAAATATATAGAAAAAAATTTTATCTTTTTAGTTTTACATTAAACCGTATTTTTTAATCTTGTAATTAATCTGTCTTTTAGTTAATCCGAGCATTTTAGCAGCTTTTGTTTGATTGTTATTACAAGCTTTTAAAGCCTCTTTTATAGCTTGTTTCTCAATAAGTTCAAGCTGAAAAGGAAGAGTTTCTTTAAGTTTTACATAAGTTATTTTGGTATCATCTGCTTGTTTTATATAGAAGGGAAGATCATTTAAGGTAATTCTGTCTCCCTCAGCAAGAATTATCAGTCTTTCTATGGTATTTTCTAATTCTCTTACATTCCCGGGCCAAGAATAGTTTACAAGTCTTTCCATGACATCTTTAGTTATACTTATATTTTTTCCATATTCTTTATTAAATTTTTTTAGAAAATGATCAATTAAAAGGGGTATGTCTTCCTTCCTTTCTCTTAAAGGAGGAAGGTAAATAGGAATTACATTTAATCTAAAATAAAGATCTTCTCTAAAACTGCCATCTTTAACCATCTCTTCGAGGTCTTTGTTAGTGGCTGCAATAATTCTTATATCCACTTTTATAGACTTGGTTCCCCCTATCCTTTCAAAGGTTTTATCCTGAATTACTCTTAAAAGTTTTGCCTGTAAATGAAGAGGCAAATCCCCTATTTCATCTAAGAAAATGGTTCCTCCATTTGTTAACTCAAATTTACCTGGTTTTGAAATCAAAGCCCCTGTGAAGGATCCTTTTTCATATCCAAAAAGTTCTGCTTCAAGCAAATTTTCAGGAATAGCTGCACAATTTATGGCTATAAAAGGTCCTTTACTTCTATTACTTTCAAAATGGATAGCTTTGGCAATAAGTTCCTTTCCTGTGCCTGATTCTCCTGTGAGTAAAATAGTGGCTTTAGTTTTGGCAGCTTTTAAAGCAGTTCTAAAAACCTCTTGCATTTTGTCTGAAATTCCTATCACATTTCGTAGGCTGTATCTTTTTTTAAGTTCTAAAGTTAATTTTTCTCTTTCTGTTTTTTCTCTGTTAAATAACTGATAAAGCTTTAAATACTGAGTAATAAGTGTGGCAATTATGTTAAGCACCCTTATATCTTCTTTCAAATCGATTTCACTGCTAAAAATTCTGTCAACAGAAAGAATTCCCAATACCTCATCTCCTATCTTTAAAGGCACACAAAGAAAAGATATGTTATCCTTTTTAATCCTTGCACCTGTTCTATTTAGGAAAAGAGGTTCTTTTCCTATATTAGGAACAATAATGGATTCTCCTGTTTGAAAAACCTTTCCAACTATTCCTTCTCCTACACTATATTTTCCTTTTGCTATCTGATCATCTGTCAATCCGTAAGCTACAGCGATTTGGAGAGTATTTGTGTCATGGTCATAAAGAGTAATGGTTGCTCTTTGCATATCAAGAATTTCTGAAATAGTCTTTAAAGCTCTGTGAAGATTATTTTTGAGGTCAAAAGAAGAACTTAATATTTTACTAATTTCAAAGAGTGCAGTAAGTTCTTCTGTTTTTCTGTTTAATTGTTCGTGAGAGAAAATTTTCATACTGTCTATTCTTCTACCCAGGAAATAGTTCCTAAAGTTCTATTTCAGGATAAATTCCGGCATTCCAAAGTTTTTTCTTTATAAAAAATATTTTTATTTTTTTTGTCTTTTTACAGGTTAATTTGTAATATAAACGGTAGTAAAATTTTTCTCCCCATCCTTTATAGCTTATTATTAAAAAAAGTTTTTCGTAATTTACTTTTTTTAAAAAATAGGTTACTGGGGGGCAGTTGAAAGTCCATTTGGGGAAACAGAGAATTATGGTTTTGTTAGAAGGAGGATCAAAAGTAGCTTTAAAAGGTAAATAGGGAAAAAAAGAAAGGAAAAGCCATATTAAATAAGGCAATTTATGGGTTTTTATTTCTTTTGGTTTTATATTTAACTTTTTACTTAACCACTCTGCTATTTTTTTGGAGGTTCCCGTGTAGGTAAAATAATAAATCTCCATCTACTGTAATTAATGTAGTTGTCTTTCTTTTAAAAAATCTTCAATTAAATTATCTGGAGATTCGGTTGAGGTATCTGTAACTAAAACTCTTATTTCATTTTGAGAAAGATGATCTGCCAAATCTTTGGGAGGATCAAAAAGCAGAAGATGAGTAGCTACTTGTTCTTTTAGAAAATCAATTAAGTCCTGGTTTTCAGTTTTTTTAACTATATCTTTTACCAGAATTTTATTGTTTTCTATATCATAAACTGCAAAAAGTTCAAATTTTTCTGGATCAGTTTCAATTTTAGAAGGAGAGCTTATAGGGACAACTATTCTCATAAATTTTTCTTCTAATATATCTTTTTTCATTTCTTCTGTTGTTATAACAATATTTCTGACCAGTTCTTCAAAAGCTTTAGCTGTTACACTTTCTGGATAAGCAGCTATTAGAGGCTTTCCAGCATCTCCAGTAACTACAATACGAGGATCTACAGGAATTCGTCCCAAAAATCTCACTCCCAGTTCATCTGCCAGTTTTTGTCCCCCACCCTTTTTAAATATATCTACAGGCTTTCCACAGTGTGGGCAAATAAACCCGCTCATATTCTCAACTATACCGAGAATTCTCAGTTTTATTTTCTGACAAAATCTTATTGCTTTTTTAACATCAATAAGAGATACTTCCTGAGGAGTTGTTACTACAAGTGCGTAGGCATCAGGCATAGTTTTAGCAACTGTCAAAGGTTCATCTCCTGTTCCAGGAGGTGCATCAATAACCAGATAGTCAAGCTCTCCCCAATCAATGTCTCCTATAAATTGTCTTATAGCTGAATGTTTAATAGGTCCTCTCCAGATAACAGCAGTATCTTCTGAAGGGAGAAAGGGTTCAATAGAAAGAAACTTGAGATTGGGAGAATATTTGATGGCTCCCAGTCTTCCGTCAGGCTTCCTTGAAGGTTTTAGATCTCTTGCACCGAGCATTTTAGGGACACTAGGTCCATGAAGATCCACATCAAGAAGACCTACCATAAGGTCATATAAAGAAAGTCTTAATGCTGTATTAACTGCAACAGTGCTTTTCCCTACTCCTCCTTTTCCAGACATAACGAGAATTTTATGTTTTATTTTAGAGAGTTGTTCTCTTAATTTTTTATCTTGTTGTTCCATAATAAAACTTTTTTCTTTTTTAATCATTAAACTCACCTCCTCAGAAGGATAAAAAATTTATTTCTAATTTACAGCTTGAGTATTTTAATCCCAATTTACTTTTTGTCAAACCTGGTTTAATTAAAAAGCTTCCTCTTGAAATTATTATAAATTCATATATTATTTAAATAACCTGAAAAGTTAAATAATTTGTAAATGAGGTGAAAAAGTAGGGATGAATTTGGAAAATGTAAAAGATGAAATTATTACTAAAGAGCTTGTTTTTGAAGAATATCCTGTTTTACGTCATCTTTATGGTGAAAGAGGAGCGCATTTTAAGATTTTAGAGAATTATTTTAGAGTCCAATTAGCCCTTAAAGGTAATCATGTTTTTATAACTGGAGACTCTATAGATTCTGAACTTGCAGAAAAAGCTATAGAAGAATTGTATTCTCTTGTGAAATCAGGTTATAACCTTTATCCTTCAGATGTAGAGTATGCATCAAGAATTATTTTAGAAAATCCCAAAGCAAGATTAAAAGATATATTCTTAGATACCATATTTGTAACTTCAGGAAGAAAAGTAATAACTCCTAAGGGAGTTACTCAAAAAAAATACATAGAGGCTATAAGAAAATCTGAAGTGGTTTTTGGAATAGGTCCTGCTGGAACAGGAAAAACTTATCTTGCTGTAGCTATGGCAGTATCTTATCTTATGAAAGGAGAAATAAATAGAATAATTTTGGTAAGACCAGCTGTTGAAGCAGGAGAAAAACTCGGATTTCTTCCGGGTGATATTGCAGAAAAAGTAAATCCTTATCTGAGACCTCTTTATGATGCGCTTTATGATATGCTTTCTTTTGATAAAGTAATGAGACTTTTCCAAA
>JAGGXL010000061.1 GCA_021163085.1 Thermodesulfobacterium sp.
AATGCAGCCCGATTACAATCCTATAGCACTTTTAGTTTACAGTGCCAAAAGTGGATTTGTTTCTGACCTTATGGTGGGTGGTCAATGGATAATGAGAAATTATAAGATATTGTCTATAAATGAAAAAGAAATTATAAAAAAAGTAAAAAGTATTAAAAAAGAAATTCTATCATTGCTTTCCTTAAGCAATTAATTTAAAAGTGAAAAAATTCTCTTTATATTGAGTACATAAAAATAATTTAATAATTTAATCTGAAATTTTAGAATCGAATAAAGGGATAGAAAAAGATAAGAAAAAATTTGAATGTGAAGAAATTCTTTATACATTGTAAAACATAAAAATAGGTAATAAAATGATTTGAAATAAATAAAATTTATTAAAAATTGATAAAAATCAAATAAGGAGGTGGGGCAAATGGCAGAAGGGAAAAGAAAAGGGGTTAAAAATGAAAATGAAAAAGAATTAAAAGTTACAGAAGCTGAAGTTGCAGTTCATTGGGGAGAAGAGGAATATATAGATCCTCCAGAAGAATTTATAAGACAAGCTTATGTAACAGATCCTTCATTTAGAGAAAAATTTAAAGAGGAAAACTTTCCAGAGTGTTTTCATATTTACGCTGATCTTTTAGATTGGGATAGGTATTGGCATACAACTCTTGATACTTCAAATCCACCTTTTTGGAAATGGTTTGTGGGAGGTAAACTCAATGCTTGTTATAATTGTGTAGATCGTCACTTGAAAAAATTTGGGAATAAAGCTGCTATAATATGGGTTCCTGAACCTGAAGATGAGCCAAAAAGAGTATTAACTTACTATGATTTATATTACCAAGTAAATGTAGTAGCTTCTATATTGCAGTCTTTAGGGCTTAAATCTGGAGACACAGTTACATTATATATGCCAATGGTTCCTGAATTGCCAATTACTATGCTTGCTTGTGCCCGTTTAGGAATAATACATTCGCAAGTTTTTTCAGGATTTAGTGGAAATGCCTGTGCTGAAAGAATTGTTGATGCAGAAAGTAAAGTGTTAATTACTATAGACGGATATTACAGAAATGGCAAGTGGATTGATCATAAAAAGAATGCTGATATGGCTGTTAATATTGCTGCAGAAAGAGGCTTTAAGGTTGAAAAGGTTCTTATATGGCAAAGATATAGAGACCAATATAAATCTGAAGCAAAACCTGTTGAAGGAAGAGATCTTTTAATGAAAGATTTATTAAAAGAACATAGAGGTAAAAAAATACCTTATGTTCCGATGCCTGCAGAGGAACCACTTTTTATAATGTACACCTCTGGTTCTACAGGTAAACCAAAAGGGTGTGTTCATTCTATAGGAGGATATTTAGCTTATGTGGCTGGTACTTGTAAATATATGCATGATATTCATCCTAAAGATATCCATTGGTGTATGGCTGATATTGGATGGATAACGGGTCATAGTTATATAGTTTATGGTCCCTTATCTTTGGGTGCAACTGTATTAATTTATGAGGGTGTTCCCACTTATCCTGATCCTGACAGGCCATGGAGAATTGCTGAAAGATATGGGGTTACAATTTTCCATACAGCTCCTACAGCAATTCGTTTACTTAAAAAATTAGGGAGTGACCCTTCTAAATATGATTATAAATTTAAACTTATGATTACGGTTGGAGAACCTATAGAGCCTGAGGTTTGGAGATGGTATTATACAGCTGTAGGAAAAAAGCAAGCAGTGATTCTTGATACTTGGTGGCAAACAGAGACAGGAGGCTGGTTATGTGCTCATTTACCAGCTGTAGAGCCTATGAAACCAGGAAGTGCAGGCCCTGGTGCTTTAGGAATTTATCCTGTAATTTACGATGAAGAAGGTAAAGAAATTCCTTCAGGTTCACGTAAGGCTGGATATATTTGTATAAGGAATCCCTGGCCCGGAAGGATGCTCACTATATGGAAAAATCCAGAAAGAATGATTAAGGGATATTATGAAAAATTCTGTAAAAATAAGAAAAGTAAAGACTGGCGTGACTGGCCTTATATGGCAGGAGATGCAGCTACATGTGATGAAAGAGGATATTTTAGAATTCTTGGAAGAATGGATGACGTTATTAATGTGGCAGGTCACAGATTAGGTACGAAAGAAATTGAATCAGCAGCTCTTACAGTAGAGGGAGTGGGAGAAGCAGCAGTAGTTCCAAGAATTGATGAACTTAAAGGACATGTTCCTGATCTTTATGTATCCCTTAAAGAAGGTTATGAACCTTCTCCAGAACTAGCAGAAAAAGTGAGAAACGCTGTGAGAACTAAACTTAGTCCTATTGCAACTCCTGCTCATGTATATATAGTTCCTGATATGCCAAAAACCCGTTCAGGTAAAATTATGCGTAGAATATTGGCTTGTATATCAAATGGAAGAAAAGATTTTGGAGATACTACAACGCTTGTGGATCCAAGTATTGTTGATAAAATTTGGGAAATAGTACATGGTGAAGAATTGACAATTTAAGTTATAGAAATTTGCAAAATTAAATTTTAAAGCCCCCCTTTAAAAGGGGGCTTTTTTATTGTCTACTTTTATTTTATAATATAAATTCGTGAAAGACTTTGAACTCTATGTTCCTACTAAGGTCATTTTTGGTAAAAAAGCTCTCAAACAAATTCCTTGTGAACTTCCTAAATTAGGTAAAAAAGTTTTGTGGGTCTATGGAAAATCTTCTATAAAAAAGACAGGACTTTATGAAAGACTAAAAGCAATTTTATCTCAAGCAAAAATAGAATTTATAGAACTTGGTGGAGTTAAATCTAATCCTCCTTTATTAAAAGTTTTAGAAGGGATAGAGTTAGCCAGAAAACATGAAGTAGATTTTATTTTAGCTGTAGGAGGAGGAAGCGTTATTGACACAGCAAAAGCCATTGCCTGTGGATATTATTATAAAGGAAATATATGGGATTTTTTCGAGAAAAAAGCTTACCCTGAAAAGGCGCTTCCTATAGCAGTAGTTTTGACTATTTCAGGAACAGGCTCTGAACTAAATGAAGTTAGTGTTATTGTTCATGATACAAAAAAAATAAAACGTTCTTTAAGAAGTCCTCTTCTTTTTCCAAAAGTATCCTTTTTAGACCCTACACTGACATTTACTGTTTCTCCTGAATATACAGCCTATGGAGCAGTAGATGCCTTTTCTCACGTTTTTGAATTTTTTGTGAATAGAAAATATAAAAAAGACAATCTTGTAGAAGATTTGATGGTCAGCATTATGAAAAATATAATGAAGTGGTCTAAAATTGCTGTTAAAGAACCTACCAATTATGAAGCCAGGGCAAATTTAATGTGGGCAAGTTCTTTAGCTCTATGTGGAATTTTAAAGGCAGGAATTGGAGCCTATAGATTTCCGATACATGCTATAGAACATACCTTAAGCGGAGGTTATGATATACCCCATGGTTTAGGACTTGCTATTTTGATGCAGGCATGGATAAAAAGGTATAAAAATGATAACATTATAAGAAAATTTTTTGCTAAAGTATTTGATTTATCTATAAAAAAGGATATTTCAGATAAGGGTGTGGAACTTTTTGAAAATTGGTTAAAAGAGCTTAAAGTTCCCATGAGTTTAAAAGAAATCGGGGTACCAGAAGAAGATATTGATGTTTTAGTTGATAAAGCTTTTGAAATTTTTGAACTTTATGGTGTAGAAAAAGAGTATCCTAAGGAAAGAATAAGAGAGATATTAGAAACAGCCTATTTTTAAATTATAAGCGGAGGTTTAAAAATGGTTTGGAAAATAGGATTTTTTGAAATAGAAAAAGATTGGGAAAAAGAACTTTATCTTAAAAAGCTTAAATTAAAAGAAAAACTTGAAGATACAGAGATTTATTTTTATGAAGAAGCTTTAAATGAAAATAATGCTAAAGAGTTTAAGGATTTAAATATAATAATAATTCATGCTGAATCAAAGATTAATTCAACAGTGGTAGAAAATTTAGTAAATACAAAACTTTTAATCACCCGTACTACTGGAACAGATCATATAGATATTTTAAATTGTGAGAGAAGAGGAATTTTGGTAGCTAATTGTCCAGTTTATGCTTCCATTACAGTAGCAGAACATACAGTTGCTCTAATGTTTGTTTTAGCAAGAAAATTAAAAATTGCTATTGATAAGAGCAAAAAATTAGATTTTTCAAAAGAGGAATTAATAGGTATAGATCTTTTTGGCAAAACTATAGGAATTATTGGAACAGGAAGAATAGGATGTGAAATTGCAAGAATTGCTTATGGAATTGGTATGAAAATTTTAGCTATAGATGTATCTCCTAAAAGGGAGCTTGTAGAGAAATATGAAGTTAGGTATGTAGATTTAGAAACCTTACTAAAAGAGTCTGATATTGTTATAGTTATGGTGCCATATTATTCTCAAACTCATCATCTTATTAATAAAGAAAATATTAAGCTTGTTAAAGATAATGCTATTTTTATAAATACTGCCCGTGGACCCATAGTTGATACCGAAGCTTTAATATGGGCTTTAAAAAATAATAAACTCCAGGGTGGAATAGCAATGGATGTTTTTGAAGGTGACGGAGTTCTTAAAGAATTACAAAATAATTTAATTAATAAAGGCTTTACTGCAGAAGAATATGAAAGAGCTTTAAAAACTTTAAGTTTATTGAATTACTCTAACATAATTTTTACTCCTCATGTTGCCTATTATACTAAGGAAGCTTTGGAAAGAGTAATAGATTGGGTTGTTGAAAATATTTCACAATTTTTAGTATATCAGGAATTACCTATGCAACATAAATTTTATCTTTGAACTTTCCATTCAGTGATTAAGAATTTATCTATAGTGAAATGATTCATTATTTGAAGTTTAAGAACTTTTTTAAGACTTTTAAAACCTTCTCCACCCACTAAGGTTGGAACATTTTCTCCTCCTACAATAACAGGAAGATGGATAATTCTTATTTCGTCAATGTAGCCATTTCTTGCGAGTTCCCAGTTTATTGAGGCTCCACCTTCTACCATCAATTTTTTTATTTCTTTTTCATAAAGTAAAGGAAGCAATATATCAAAATTTACCAGATCTTCTCCAGCATAAATCACCTCAGCCCCAAGCTCTTTAATTTTTTCAACTCTTTCCTGTGGAGCGCGTTTAGTAGTTACAATAATTGTAGGTGCTTCTTTGGAAAGTATACTGGCATTGAGTGGAACATTGGCAGTAGAACAGGGAATAACCCTGATAGGGTTTTTCCCTTCCACATATCTTACTGTAAGACTTGGGTCATCAGTTCTTACTGTTTCACAACCAACCATTATAGCATCTACCTGTGCCCTTATGCTGTGAAGATACTTATAAACTTCTTTTGTCATTATACTCATTAATTCTTTACTTGAAGCTCCTCTATAAAGAGTGAGCTTTCCATCAATGGTAACTTCGGAAACTACAATAATGTAAGGTCTATTCATCATACATATCTCCAAAATTTTTATAAAGATAAATTAGTCTTTGTAAAAGAGAAAATAAAGTAAGAAGGGTTATTAGTTTAATCCCGTATCTTAATCCTATTGGTGCATTTAGTTTTTCTAAGATAGTAAAAATAATAAGAAAGATATGAGTTTCTGGTCTTCCAAAAAATCCTACATTTTCTAAAGGATCTTTTATTTTCCCTTTTATTTTTACCTTGTATCCTATTTCAGAATAAACTACAGGTTTTATAAAGGAATGAAGCATAGATGTTACAATTGCTAAAATTGCCCAAAAAGGATTAGCATAAAAATAACCTACAATTCCAAGCACTAATCCATCTACCCATTTATCAGCTATCCAGTCAAAAACTGCTCCAAATTTGGTGGTTTTTCCAGAAAGTCTTGCTACCACCCCATCAGAGAGATCTAAAAGTCCAGAAATTAACAAAAGCAACATGGCACTAAGTAAATTTCCATTGTAATAGGCAAGGGCTGAGGCTGATCCTATTAAAAGAGATAAAAAGGTAATTAAATTAGGAGGAAAATGAAATTTATATAAAATAGTTCCTACAGGGGTATATATCTTTTCAAAATAGTCTCTTTTACCTGTTAAGTTCATACTAACTAATTTTACAGGAAAGAAAAACAAAGTCAAGGAAATAGAAGGAATTTTGAAAAATTTAAAAAATTTTTATATTTTAAAGTTCTATTCCTCTCATTTTTAATTCTTGTAACTTTTTTTCTCTACAGGTTTTACATCTAAATTCCGGCTGTGGATCATTGATTTTATCATAGTTCCTGGTTTTTACTAATCTATATCCTTCACATATCTGACCACAATCAGCACATTTCACATTTTCTTTAATTTGCCAAAGTGGAAAAAATGCTGGTATTTTAAAATGAGATTTAAATATTGCTTTATCAACAAACCAGAATACATTAGCAAGAATAAATTGGTTAAGTAGAAATGCAGGTATAGTATGAATTCTAAGGTAATCACTTAATAAAAACTGTAATAAAGCCCCAGCAATACCTGAAAGAAAAATCCAGCGGCCAAACACATATATAAACCAAGTTTTCATTCTGATTTCTCCTTTTAAAGAATTTAAAATTAACATAATTATATCAGAAAATAACTAAATAATCTATTGACAAAAAACTATTAAGAATATAATATTATTTTAAGTAAGTACTTACAAACAATTTAAAATGTCTAAGACAGTAAAAACTAAACAGAGAATTCTTGAAGCAGCTTTAAAGCTTTTTTCGCAAAAAGGTTATCTTGGCACAACAACAAAGGAAATTGCCAGAGAAGCTGGAATAGCAGAAGTAACACTGTTCAGATATTTTTCTTCCAAAGAACTACTTTTTGCCGAGGTTATCAATACCTATTCTTTTCTACCTGCGCTTAAAGAAATTTTGGGAAAAATTAAAGAAAAACCTTGTGAAAAGGGACTCAAAATTATTGCTCACGAGTTTTTAAAAATGTTAGAGAGTAAGAAAGATCTTATAAAAATAATGCACTCGGAGATGCAGAGATACCCAGAAAAAATTAAAAAAATACATGAAGCTATAATAGAAAATACAATAACAGTGCTTTCTGAATATTTTAAGACTTTGCAGAAGAAAAAGATTTTGCGTGAAATTAATACTGTTTTTGTAGCAAGAGCATTTCTGGGTATGTTTTTTTCTTATTTTTATGGGAAAGAGATAAAGGAATGTTTAAATCTTAAAAAAGAAAATTTAGAAGAAGTAATAAATGCCTATATTGATATATTTTTAAAAGGCATATTAAGAAGCTAAAAAAAATTTAAAAATGTTTAGAAAGCAGTTTTATCTGATTTTCCTGATTTTATCAGTTTTAGCTTTATTATCTTGTTCTAAGAAAGAGACCAAAGTTAGTTTCAGAATGCAAGCAATACCTGTTTCAGTGTATAATGTAACTGAACCAAGAGATGTAGAGGTAAAGTTAGAATATCCAGGCAGAACCAAAAGTATTTCATCTGTTACCGTTTTTGCAAGGGTTACAGGCATTTTGGAAGAAATGTATTTTAAAGAGGGACAATTTGTTAAGAAGGGAGATTTATTATTTTTAATTGAGCAAGAACCATATAAAACTGAATATGATAGTGCAAAGCAGTGAGATATTCCCAAATTTGACACTTTTAATGTTAGGATCGTTAGCCTCCTTCTTAATTCCTTCCTCCCATACCTTCATTGGGGTAAAATATCTCAGCCTAGAATGAAGTCTTTTGATATTATAATCTTCTATCCATCTAAATATTCTATCCCTTGCTTCCATAATATCAATAAATATTTCCCTGTTAAGATATTCCTGCCTTAATAACCGATGAAACTTTCTATATGCCCATTATTAAAAGGTTGTTCAGGTGGTATTACTTTTTTACTTTGTTTCCCACCTGGCTATAAGAGCTTGAAAATATTTTTTAATGGCAAAATGGTACCTATCAAAAACCTATCTTTCAACAGTTTTATCATCCGAAGTTTAAGATTCTTGAGGTTGCATAGGCCATGCAACTTAATCCCCTCCTCCACCAAGTGCAGCGTAAAGGGCTATGCGGTTTGCGTATTTTGACATAATAAGATTAGTAAGCACTTGTTTTGCCTGAAGTAAATCCCTTTTTGCATAAAGAACTGAAAAATAGCTATCTATTCCCTGTTTATATCTTTTTATGGAAAGTTCATATGTCCTTTCAAGAGAATGAACCAGTTTTTTCTGTGCTTTTATCTGCTCATTAATCGTTGCTTTAATCGTAAGTCTATCCATCACCTCTTTAAAGGCATTTTGAATTGTCTTTTCGTATTGGGTCAACACAATTTTCCTTTGTACTTTGCTGAGCTTATAAGCAGCCCAAATCCTTGGATCAAACACAGGAAGTGCTCCTTTTAGATTCAAATTCCATGTGCGTGCAGAGCCTTTAAAGAGATTGGATAGCTCGTCACTTACTGTCCCAATTGCACTGGTTAAAGATATAGACGGAAAAAATGCTGCCCTTGCTGCACCAATTCTTGCATATGATG
>JAGGXL010000122.1 GCA_021163085.1 Thermodesulfobacterium sp.
AGAAAAACTTCTAAAAGCTTATCTTACTTATTTAGATATAAAAGCTCCCAAAACCCATGATATTGCAACACTCTTGGAACTTTGTTTAAGTGCTGACGAAAAATTTAAAGAATTAGATCAAGAAAAACTTGAAGAATTAACTTTTTATGCAGTAGAAATTAGATATCCAGACGCTTTTTATCAGCCATCAATAGAGGAAGACGAGAAGCTCTTAAACAAGCGATCAATTTAAAAGAATTTATTTTAAAGAGATTAAGAGAAATAGAAGAATGAATTATCCTGGGAAATCACAGAAAAAGTAGTTGAGTATTTGAAAAAAGAGAAAGAAAGCCCTTGCCGCCATTATTTTTACCTCCCTCGACTTGACCGAAGAAGAAAGAAAAAAAGTCTATCAGGCAGGAGATGATGAGGCTTGTTATGCTACACAAAATTGAACTTAAAAACTTTAAAAATTTCCTAGAATTCAAACTAAATAAACTTAGCCCAAATTAATTTGATTGTGGGAAAAAAATAATGTAGGTAAACCAAATCTTCTGGAATCTTTATTAATTTATTGACTTATTATTTTTATGGATTACTCTTATAAAAAGTAATCCTTTAAAAGGAGGTAAGATGTTTACGGTAAAAATTACACGAAAAGGCCAGATTACTATTCCAGCTAAGTTTAGAAAAAAACTCGGAACAGATGTAGTAGAAGTAGAGATGGAGGGAGAGAAGATAATAATAAAACCCGTCAGGAAACTTGGAGGAATTTTAAGTAAGTATGCCATAAAAGGGAAGCCTATAGAAGATGTAATTCAAATGGAAAAAGAGGCTATAGCAGATGCCTTTGCAGAAAAACACAATAATAATTGATGCTAATGTAATTTTAAGATATTTACTTAAAGATAATAAAAAGTTTTACAAAGAAGCCGAGGCTTTGTTTGATGATGTTTTCTCAGGTAAGAAAAAAATTTGGATAATGCATTCTGTTATTGCAGAAGTCGTTTATGTTCTCCTTAAACTTTATAGTGTTCCCAGAAAAGAAATAGCAGAAGTTTTAACAGAGCTTGTGAAAATTAAAGGAGTAAATGTTCAGGACAAAGAAATTCTTCTTGATGCTTTTAAAATATTTAAAAATAGAAATCTTGACTTTGTGGACTGTTTCTTGTGTGCGTATAGCAAAAAATATCGGGTAATATCTTTTGATAAGAAGCTAAATAAATGTATAAAAGAGCTTATTTAATATCTTTAAAACTCAATCACCCTTTTCAAGACAACTGCTTTATCGAAGCATTTAAAAATAAATATCTATATTTAAAAAATTGTAACTATAAAACAATACATGGGAGCTATATTTTTTGAGAAAACAAAGGAAACAACATAAAATCCGATTCTTCCAGAGGTATCTCACGAAATCACAGAAAAAGGAATTAAATATTGGAAAAAGAAAAGAAGTTTACTGGGCAGTAGCGGAATTAGTAAAAAAATAGGTTAGGAAAGGTAAGGAGTGCATAAAAAGTTAAGAAGAAGCTATGGGAGAAAAATTGATTTAAAATGTAAATATGCTATTATGGAAATATGAAAAAATATCATAGAACTACAATTACCATTCCTCAAGAAACTTATCAAAAATTAAAAATATTAACTGCTCTTCAAAACAAAAGTGTGAGTGCTTTTATTAGAGATTTGATACAAAAAACAATTAGTGTTAATAAAAAAAAGATAGAAACTTTCCCTTTTGGAAAATATGAGTTAGAAGTAAAAGATATTGCCCGAGAAAAAATTTATCAAACTTATTTCAGGAAAAAGATATCTTCTTGATACAAATGTTCTAATTTATAGTGTGGATAAAGCTTCTCCTTTTTATGCTAAGGCTAAGAAAATTATAGAAATAGGCATAAAGCAAAATGTTTCGTTTGTTATTATCCATCAAAATTTACTTGAATATACAGCTGTTTTGAGGAGGGTTTATAAAAGGATAACTTTTAGAAACAAATCCTAAAAGTTATCCTTTTGATCTTTATCTTGCAGCTACAGCTTTAGATAACCAAGTATTTAGGATTATTACTGTTAATGTTAAAAATTTTGTTAATTTAGGTTTTAAAGAAGTAATTAATTTAAAAGAATATAACTAAAAGTCCTTTTTTTTCAAAAAGCAGCTTTTTTTTACTTCCCTCAGCTTAACCAAAAAGAAAAAAGTCTATTGGACAGCAAGTAAATTGCTGAAGATTAGACCAGAAGAGACTTTTGAAAATCCTAATAGAGCTGAAGAAATAAATAATCAACAAAATCTACTTTATAATGCCAAACAGAAAAATTTTAACTAAAGAAGAATATTTGTATGCGATAACTAATATGATTGTAATTTAATTAGCGATCAAAATTTGTGGTTGAAAAATAAGAAAAAAGATTGTATAATATTTCTAAAGTAAGGAAATAAGGAGGTAAGGATGCTTGTTAAAAAGACTTCAAAAAATCAAATTACCCTACCTAAGGAAATAATTAAAAATTTCCCTCAGATTGAATACTTTGAAGCAAAGGTAGAAGATGGAAAAATCATATTAACTCCGGTGAAAATAGTTTCAGCTAATATCACTTTGGAAAAAATTAGAGAAAAGATTAAAAGCTTAGGAATTACTGAAGAAGATGTAAAAGAAGCTGTAAAATGGGCAAGAAAAAACTAAAAGTTGTTTTAGATACTAATGTTTTAATTTCAGTCTTACTTTTTCAGGGAGAGCTTTCTAAACTTATCCTACCTCTTAAAAAAGGAGCTTATATATTGTTATTTTCTGAAGATACTTTAAGCGAACTCATAAAAGTCCTTCATTATCCTAAGTTTGCTCTTACTGAACAGGAAATAGATTATATTTTGCAATTTGAAATTTTGCCATATTCAAAAATCATTGAAATTACTTTTAAGATTGATGAAAGGATTTGCAAGGACAAAGATGATCAAAAATTTTTAGAATTAGCAATTTCAGGTAAGGCTGATTATCTTGTGAGTGGAGATGCTGATCTTTTAGAACTGAAAGAGTTTAAAACAGTAAAAATACTATCTCCTGCCGAATTTTTAAAGACTCTAAAAGGATAATTGCTTTTATTAAGGCATTTAAAAAACAAATATTTAGATTTAAAAAATCGCAAAAGTAAAAGAATACATTGGGAGCTATATCTTTTGAAAAAACAGAACTATAAAGAGATAGCATGAATTATACTATCATTTCTTGGGCAAGGGAGTGAAAAGTATCAAAGAATATAAATATTTTTTAAAAAGCATGAAAGATATAATTGTTAAAAGGTAATTTTAATGATATTATGTATCGCTAAAATCTCTGATTTTTTGAAAGTATAAGGAGGAAAATATGAAAATAGAGGAACTTGAGAAAGAATTGACTTATAAAGCTAAACATGTTTATGAAACAATAGATAAAGAAGAAAAGAAATTTTTAGAAAAAGTAGTTAAAGACTATATAAAATTTCTTTCGGCATGTAAAACTGAAAGAGAAACTGTGGAATTTGGAAAAGAGCTTTTGGAGAAAGAAGGGTTTAAAGAGGGTGATACTAAAAAGGGTTATTTTATTTATAGGGACAAGTTTTTAGCTTGTTGGGGAATGGGTAAAAGACCAATTACAGAGGGTTTGAGGATTATTGTCAGTCATATTGATACTCCAAGACTTGATTTAAAACTTCATCCTCTTTTTGAGGATACAGATTTAGCTTTTTTAAAGACTCACTACTATGGAGGGATTAAAAAATACCACTGGGTAGCAATGCCACTTGCTTTACATGGAGTTGTTGCTAAAAAGGATGGAAGAGTAATAAAGATAGTGATAGGTGAAAAAGAAAAGGACTGTGTTTTTACTATTTGTGATTTACTTCCCCATTTAGCAAGGAAAATCCAGGCAGAGAAAAAGCTTTCAGAAGCTATTGTAGGAGAGAAGTTGAATGTTTTGGTAGCAGGTATTCCTGTTGAAGACAAAAATGAAAAAGTAAAAGAAAGAATAAAGCTCAAATTTTTAGAACTTATTTACAAAAAATACGGAATAAAAGAGGAAGACTTTGTGTCTGCGGAGCTTTATTTAGTTCCAGCTGGCTCTGCCAGGGAAGTTGGACTTGATAGAGCTTTTGTAGGAGGATATGGACAAGATGATAGAAGTTGTGCTTTTACTTCCTTGAAAGCTTTTTTAGAGGTAGAAGATCCAGAGTATACAAACTTGATTTTATTCATGGATAGAGAGGAAATAGGTTCTGAGGGTAACACATCTGCAAAAAGTAGAATTTTTGAAGGGGTTGTATATAATCTTATTAAAAAAGCTGGAATTTCTCCTACAGCAGACACCTTTTTTAGCATAATGGCTCAAACAAAGGCAATATCTGCAGATGTAACAGCAGGGATAGATCCCAATTATATAGAGGTTCATGACAAACTTAATGATGCTAAACTTGGTTTTGGAATAGCAGTTAGCCGTTATACAGGCCATGGTGGTAAATACATGGCAAATGAAGCTCATGCTGAGTTTTTAGCCTGGCTTCTTAAGAATTGGGATGAAAATAAAGTTGTCTATCAGGTCTGTTCTATGGGAAAAGTAGATGAGGGTGGTGGAGGAACAGTTGCTAAGTATTTTGCTTCTTACGGAATGGATATAGTTGATGCTGGCCCACCTTTACTTTCTATGCATTCTCCATTTGAAATTACTCACAAAGGTGATTTATATATGACATATAAAGCCTTTAAAACCTTTTTAAAAGTTTAATTGCAGATGGCTTTAAAAGAAGGAGATTATGTTTTACTCTTAACTTCTGATGGAAAGTTTTATCTTGTAGAAATAAAGGATCATAACTTTCATACTCATAAAGATTATCTAAATTTAAAAGATTTAATAGATAAAAATTACGGAGAGATTGTTTACGGAAAAAAAGGAGAAAAATTTTATATTTTAAGGCCTACAATTTATGATTTTTTAATAAAAATAGAAAGAATAACTCAAATTGTTTATCCCAAGGATATAGGATACATTCTACTTAAACTTGATATAGGTCCTGGTAAAATAGTGCTTGAGTGTGGAGGAGGCTCAGGAGCACTTACTTCAGCATTTGCTTATATAGTGGGAGAAGAAGGAAAGGTAATTTCTTATGAAAAAGAAACCAAATTTCAGGAAGTTGCGAAAAAAAACTTAAAAAAATTAGGGGTTTCACACAGAGTAATTTTTAAGAATATAGAAATTTTAGAAAGTTTTGAAGAAAAAGAAGTTGATGCGGTCTTTCTTGATTTAAAAACTCCCTGGAAGCTTATTAAAGGAGCTTGGGAAGTTTTAAAAAGTGGACATCCTCTGGGTATTTTAGTCCCTACAGCTAATCAGGTTTTTCAGTGCCTTCTTGAACTTGAGAAGCACCCTTTTGTAGATATAGAGGTAGTAGAAATACTTCTAAGAAAATACAAAACTAATCCAGAAAGACTACGTCCAGAAGATAGGATGGTAGCTCATACAGGTTATTTAATTTTTGCAAAAAAGGTTTTTGAAAAATAATGCCAGTTTTAATAAATTTAACTTCTAAAAATTTTTTCTCAAAAGAAATTCTCAAAGAAATAGAGAAAAAAACTGAGAAAGCTTTAAGATATTTAAAATTGCATAAAAAAGAGGTTTCCCTTGTTCTTATTGATAACAGAACAATTAAAAGACTTAATAAACAGTATCTTCGAAGAGATTATCCCACAAATGTGTTATCTTTTCCTTTCGGTAAAGAAAAACATGTGGTTTCTAATATTTTAGGAGAAATTATTATTTCAGTTGAAAAAGTAAAACAGGAGGCCGAGCTTTATCAGCTTAATTTTAAAAATTATTTTTTGGCTATTATTATTCACGGACTTATTCATCTTTTAGACTATGACCACGAGAAAGGGCTTTTTTCTCCTTTCCTTATGATTAAAAATGAGTTAAATTTATTTAATAAGATTGCCTTTAAAGAAGGTAAAAGGAAGGTTATAAACTTTATTAAAGGGAGGGAATATATGCCTGCAAGACTTGCAGTAAATGTAGATCATGTAGCAACAGTAAGAGAGGCAAGAAAGACATATTATCCTGATCCTGTCCATGCAGCAGTTCTTGCAGAACTTGGAGGAGCCGACGGGATAGTGGTTCATTTGAGACTTGATAGAAGACACATTAAGGAAAGAGATGTAAGAATTATAAAAGAAATTATTAAAACCAAGCTTATTTTGGAGATGGCTATTGATGAGGAATTGATAAAGTTTGCTAAGGAAGTAGAACCCTATCAGGTTACTTTAGTTCCTGAAAGAGTTGAAGAAGTTACCACAGAGGGAGGTATGAATTTAGAAGGAAGAGTAAAAGAAGTTAAAAAAGCGGTAAAAGAGCTTAATGAAGCAGGTATAAAAGTGAGTCTGTTTTTAAATCCAGATGAAAAAACTATAAAACTTGCTAAAAAGACAGGAGCTCAAATCATAGAAATTCATACAGGAATTTATGCTGATGCTGAAACAGAAGAAGAGAAAGAAAAAGAATTTAATAAAATAGAAATTGCTGCCAGAGTTGCCAAGGATCTTGGTTTTGAGGTTCATGCCGGGCATGGACTGAGTTACGAGAATATAGGACCTGTTGCAGCTATACCTCAAATAGAAGAATTCAGCATAGGTCACAGTATCGTTTCTCGAGCTATTTTTGTGGGAATAAAAGATGCAGTAAGAGGAATGAAAGAGTTAATTATAAGAGCAAGAGGATAAACAGTAATTTTTTATAGGAAACTTTTTAATTAAATTTAACATTTCTTTCAAAGTAAAGTTTTCGGAACTGAAAATAACTATCAATCCCCTGTTTTGAGCTTCCACAAGAGGTAGAACTACAGCTTTGTAATTGTCTTTTTCATAAAGTTTTGCTTTAAATTCTTTTATTTGCAGATCCTTTAGGTCTTTTTCAGAAAATCCGGATAAAGTAAAAATCAAAGATTTCCAGCCATTTATAAGGTTTTCTCCCCTGTACATGCGAACTTTGAGTTTGCCCTTTGAGTTTTTATAAGTTCTTTTTTCTATCGTTATATTCCCTAAGAAGAAAATAGATTTTCTTTTTACAGGTTTTGCTTTAAAACCTTCAAGATCAATCAAAAACTGGGTGCCATTTGGGTAAGGTGCTGCAAACTGGCATTTGTTAGTAGAATTGTCCATATTGAAAGAAAAAGCATTATTCGGAATTATTAAGACTAATAAAACCAACAAAATTTTAAGCATCTTGGTTTTCTTTTAGAGGTTTAACTTTTAGAGTAAGTCCTCTTTTTTCAACAACAACTACTTTGGTGTTTTTAGGAATATATTCATCTGAGATAGCTTTCCATATTTCGCCTTCCACAAATATCTTTCCTTCTTCGGGTCCGATATCTTCTATAACTTTTCCCACTTTATTAATAAGTGCTTCTTTCCCAGAAACAGGTTTTTTTCTAATTGTTTTTACAGCAAGATAGGTTATTCCTCCTAAAACTGCAGTAATGGTTAGAATTACACTATATAAAAAGGGCTGGTAAACTCTTAAAGAAGGAGGGTTTTTACCAAAAAGCATAAGAGATCCCAGCAGAAGACATATTGTGCCTCCTATAGCAAGAAGTCCGTGAGAGACTATTTGAATTTCCAGAAAGAAAAGAATTCCTCCAAGTATGATTAAGGCAAGTCCTGCATAATTTACAGGTAAAATACTCAAACCTACCAAGGCAAGTATTAAACAGATAGCACCTATTACTCCGGGGAAAATGGTTCCAGGATGAGAAAGTTCAAAATAAAGTCCAGCAAGCCCCAGCATTAAAAGAAAGTAAACCAGGTTTGGATTGGTCAAAATTTTCAATATTTTGGTTTTCAGATCTTCCTCAATTTCTTCAATTTTGGCATTTTTTAAATTTAGTTTTATTTTTTGACCATCTATTACAATAGTTTTCCCGTGGGCTTTTTTAATAAGCTCATTTAAGTCCTTAGCGATTATTTCTATAACTCCCAGCTTAAGAGCTTCTGTTTCTGTAATACTTACACTTTTTTTAACCGCTTCTTCTGCAAACTTTTGGTTTCTTTTTCTCATTTGAGCAAGATTTTTAGCCCAGGCGACTAAATCATTGGTAATTTTTTCCATTACTTTTTCATCAGCCTTACCGGTAAGCTCTATGGGATGTGCAGCTCCCACATGTGTCCCAGGAGCCATAACTGCTAAGTGAGAAGCAAGTAATATAAAAGTGCCTGCAGAGGCTGCTCTTGCTCCAGAAGGACTTACATAAACAATAATAGGAACCTTACTCTGTAAAATTTCTTTTACAATTTTTCTTGTTGACTCAACTAATCCACCAGGAGTATCTAACTCTACAATCAGGGTTTTTGCTTCTTCATTATTAGCCAAGTTAATACTGTAGATTAAAAAATTGGCAATAACTGGAGTGATAGGTGCATCAATTTTAACAAGAAAAATTTTAGATTCTTTACACAGAGCTTGAGAATAAAGAAAAAGATGCCCAATTAAAATAAATAAAAGTAATTTAAGAAATTTCAAAAATCTGTTCATAAAATTTCCTGAATTTTTGTAGGTCTTCCCATACCAAACGTTTTATAGCAGGATTTTTAAGCATGTAATTGGGATGATAGGTAAAGAGAATCGTAAAATTTTTAAGCTTTACAAGCTTCCCTCTTATAGAAGAAAAAGTTGGATTATTTGTAAAGAAAATTTTAGGAGGTGTGAAACCAAGTGCTAAAATAAGTTTAGGTTTTATGAATTTGATTTGCTTAAGAAGATAGGTTTTGCAAGCTGATATTTCCTCTAATTCAGGAGGTCTTCCTCTGGGAGTTTTACATTTAACAGCATGAGTGATAAAAAAGTCTTTTCGAGTGAGTTTTATACTTTTAAGCATTTTATCAAGGAGTTCTCCTGCCATCCCTACAAAGGGTTTTCCATAAAAATCTTCTTCTCTGTCTGGATACTCACTTATAAGCATAAGCTTTGAATTTGTATCTCCTTCACCCCATATAGGCTGTTTTCTTATTCTATGAAGTGTGCATCTCTCACAATTGGCAAGAGCATTTTTAATTTTCTCTAATGTATTTTCAACTAAATAGGTATTATTTTGTAATAATTTTCTTAAAGTTTTATCTACAGGGACATAATCCCATCCTAATTCATTTAAATAGAAAAAGTATTTTTTTATTTCTTCTACAGGGTTCATAATTTAAAAATTATATAGGGAAATTTTATCTTGTCAAAACTTTCTACATGGATTAAGATTTTTAGGATAATTTTTAGGGAGTAAAAAATTTTTATTAAACGGGAGGAGTGAATATGGGAAAAATAAGGTTGAAAGAAGATTTCTCTCTTGAGGTTCCTGATGATCCAGAGATCTCTTATATAGAGGGAGATGGAATCGGTCCAGATATAATGAAAGCTACTTTAAAGGTTTTAAATGCAGGAGTTGATAAAGCTTATAATGGAAAGAAAAAAATTATTTGGAAAGAAGTATTAGCTGGAGAGAAAGCATATAAAGAAACCGGAAACTATTTACCTGAGGAAACATTACAAACTATAAAAGAGTGTATAGTGGCATTAAAAGGTCCTCTTACAACACCAGTTGGAGGTGGTTTCAGAAGTCTCAATGTTACCTTAAGACAGGTTTTAGATTTATATGCATGTGTAAGACCTGTAAGGTGGATTCCGGGGACTCCTTCCCCTGTAAAACATCCAGAAAAGGTAAATATGGTGGTTTTTAGAGAAAATACTGAGGATGTTTACGCAGGAATTGAGTATCAAGCGGGTTCAAAAGAAGCCAAGAAACTCATAGAGTTTATAAAGGAAAACCTTGGGAAAGAAATAAGAAAAGATTCTGGAATAGGAATTAAACCTATAAGCAAGTTTGGAACTTATAGACTTGTTCGTAAGGCAATAAGGTATGCACTGGAAAATGGTTGCCCAAGTGTAACTCTTGTGCATAAAGGGAATATAATGAAGTATACAGAGGGAGCTTTTAGAAACTGGGGTTATGAACTGGCTAAGGAAGAATTTTCAGATAAGACTGTAGCAGAGGCAGAAATATCAAAAAAATATCCTGATGGCGTGCCAGAGGGAATGGTGATTGTTAAAGATAGAATCGCAGATGCTATGTTTCAGTGGGCACTTTTAAGACCTGAGGAGTACAGTATTCTTGCAACTCCAAATTTAAACGGAGATTATCTTTCTGATGCACTTGCAGCTCAGGTCGGTGGTTTGGGTATGGCTCCTGGTGCTAATATTGGAGATGGGTATGCTGTTTTTGAGGCTACTCATGGATCAGCTCCCAAATATGCAGGACTTGATAAGGTAAATCCTTCATCTCTTATTCTTTCTGGAAAAATGATGCTGGAATATATTGGCTGGAAAGAAGCTGCAAATTTAATCTGGGAAGCTCTTTCCAAAACAATTCAGCAAAAGATTGTTACCTATGATCTTGCAAGACAGCTTGAAGGTGCAAAAGAAGTAAAATGCTCTGAATTTGCTGAAGCTATAGTTAGAAATATTTATTCTTAGACCTGTTGTTTATGGGAGGAGTATCTATGAAAAGATATGATTTTTCTTCTATAGAAGTTAAATGGCAAAAACTCTGGGAGGAAAACAAAATTTTTGAAGTAAAGACTGATCCTTCCAAACCCAAATACTACGTTTTAGAAATGTTTCCTTATCCTTCAGGAAGAATCCACATGGGACATGTGAGAAACTATACTCTTGGTGATATTTTAGCCAGAGTTAAGAGAATGAAAAGTTATAATGTGCTTCATCCTATGGGATGGGATGCTTTTGGGCTTCCAGCTGAAAATGCAGCTCTTAAACACGGAATACATCCAGCTAAATGGACTTATTCAAACATAGATTATATGAGAGCACAGCTTAAAAAGCTCGGATTTAGCTATGACTGGAGTAGAGAATTTGCTACCTGTGATTCGGATTACTATAAACATGAACAGAGATTTTTTATAGAAATGTATGAAAAAGGTCTTGCTTATAGGAAAAAAACTCTGGTTAACTGGTGTCCCTCCTGTCACACGGTTCTTGCTAACGAACAAGTAGAAGATGGAACCTGCTGGAGGTGTGGAACAGAGGTTACCTTTAGAGAAATGGAAGGATGGTTTTTGAAAATTACTGCTTATGCTGAAGAACTTTTGGAAGATCTGGAAAAACTTAAGGGGCACTGGCCTGAAAAAGTTATAATTATGCAAAAAAACTGGATAGGAAAAAGTGAGGGAGCAGAGATAAAATTTCCTATACCAGAAATAGGAGAAGATCTAATTGTTTATACTACTCGTCCAGATACCCTTTTTGGAGCAACCTTTGTTTGCATGTCTCCAGAACATCCATTAGCTGAAAAGATTACAGAGAAAAAAGGGCTGACAGAAGGACTAAGGACATTGATAGAAAAAGTAAGAAAAGAAAAAAGAGATATAGAAGCTGGACTTGCTAAAAAAGAAGGTTTGTTCTTACAAACTTATGCTATTCATCCTCTCACTGGTGAAAAATTGCCACTTTTTGCTGCCAATTTCGTTTTAATGGAGTATGGAACAGGAGCTATAATGTGTGTTCCTGCTCATGACCAAAGAGATTTTGAATTTGCCAAGAAGTATAACCTTCCTATAAAAGTTGTCATCACACCTAAGGACAAAAAATTAAACCTTGAAGAAATGAATTCTGCTTATGAAGAGCCTGGTATAATGATAAATTCTGATATTTTTACAGGTCTTGATAGTGAAGAAGGGAAAAGAAAAGTTACCTTTTATTTAGAAGAAAAGGGGCTCGGAAAAAGAAAAGTTACCTATAGATTAAGAGACTGGGGAATTTCTCGTCAAAGATACTGGGGTTGTCCTATCCCTATGATTTATTGTGAAAAGTGTGGAGTAGTTCCAGAAAAACTGGAAAATCTTCCGGTAGTTTTACCCCTTAATGTTCAAATAGATTCTTCAGGGAGATCTCCTCTCCCCAATTATTCTGAATTTGTAAATACTACCTGTCCGAAGTGTGGATCCCCAGCAAAAAGAGAAACTGATACCTTCGATACTTTTATGGAGTCTTCTTGGTATTTTGCAAGATTTGCCTGTCCGAAATTTCCTGAACCTTTTAATAGAGAGGACATAAAGTATTGGCTTCCTGTAGATCAATACATTGGAGGAATAGAGCATGCTATTTTACATCTTCTTTATGCCAGATTTTTTACCAAGGTATTAAGGGATCTCGGATATTTTGATTTGGATGAGCCTTTTTCAAATTTATTAACCCAGGGAATGGTTATTAAAGAAACTTATAAATGCCCTGTGCATGGTTGGCTTTATCCAGAAGAGGTTTCTTCTGAAGGAAAATGTTTAAAGGAAGGTTGTGGTAAAGAAGTTGTGGTTGGAAAGTTTGAAAAAATGTCTAAAAGCAAATGTAATGTGGTTGATCCAGATGAGATGATAAATAAATATGGAGCTGATACAGTAAGGCTTTTTATAGCTTTTGCAGCACCTCCAGAAAGAGATCTTGAATGGAGTAATCACGGAATAGAAGGTGCATTTAGGTTTTTAAAAAGGTTATTCAATCTAATTACAACCCATGCGGAGAACTTAAGAGAAATTTCTTATATAGAGGAAGAGCTTAAAAGCTTACCCAAAAATTTGTTAAAACTTAGAAGGAAACTCCATCAAACTATAAAAAAAGTTTCTGAAGATCTGGAGACAAGACTTCATTTTAATACCGCAATTGCAGCTATTATGGAATTTCTAAACCTTTTAGAAGATACTTTAAAAGAGGTTTCTGTAGAGGATGAGAAGGTTAAAAAGGTTTTGAAAGAATGCTTTGAGAAAGTTTTACTTCTTATTTCTCCAATTTGTCCTCACATTTCAGAGGAATTGTGGGAAGAAATAGGGCATAAGTCTTTTATTTCATTGGAAGCTTTTCCTAAATACGATCCTGAGCTTATAAAAGAAGATACCTTTATTCTTGTAATTCAGGTTAACGGTAAAGTAAGGGATCAGGTAGAGGTTTCGGTAGAGCTTTCTAAGGATGAGATTGTAAAAATAGCTAAGGAACGTCCAAAGATTATAAAATATCTGGAGGGTAAAACTTTAAAAAATGTGGTTTTTGTACCTAAGAAACTTATTAATTTTGTGGTATCTTAGTTTCTTTATTTCTTCTTGTGGTTATCAATTTTTTGAAAAACCTTCTTATTTCAAACCAGAGTGGCAAACTATTTACGTTGCGCCTTGGAAAAATTTTACTTCAGAAACTGCCTTGGGAGAAATGCTTGCCTATGAATTAAGACATAAATTAGCTCAGGGTAAATTCTTAATGCCTGTATATGATGAATCTAAAGCAGATTTAATATTAAAAGGAGAAATCACAAAAATTTATTTAGTACCTGTGTCTTATAGAACTTTTATTCAAACCAAGGAAAGAAAGATTAGTTTTGTGGGGAAGTATCAGCTTATAGAGAAAAGAGAAGGGAAGGTTATTTTAGAGGAAACTCTAAGTCGATATGAGATATATCGTGTCCCTGTAGAAGCTGCTACTGTTCTTGATCCTGGTAGAGAAGAGGCTTTAAAGCTTCTTGCCAAGGATATAGCAGACATTATTTTACAGGATATTATGTTTAAGAATGTAGAATTCGAATAGCTACCAGAATTTAAAACCTTCAAGAGTGTCTTTTATATCTTTTGGTTCCAGATACCTTAGTCCTAATTTATCTGCCATATTTAAAACCCCTTTATCAGCAGAAAGAACTATTGCATCAAGCTCTAAGGAAAGGAGGATTAATTCTAAATCTTCTTTACTATCTACAATCCCTTCTCTCAAAACTTCCCTATAACGTCTTCTTAAAAACTTTAAAACTTCTTCTGGTTTTTTATAAGTTGATGATTTAACAGCTTCTTCAGCTACTCTTAAACCTTTGTTAATTCTATTTCGTAACTCCTCAATAAACTCATACATCAAAAAAGCAGGAATGTAAAGTTCATACTTTTTGGGAGATTTTATTTTTAAAACCGAACGAGCCTTTGGAGGAAGTTTAAGATTTGTTAGCATTCTCTTTAATTCTTCAAAAACAGAAGTAGGAATATAGACTGCAACTTCACCCTCTAATTCAGCAACCATTAAAAGAAAATTGGTAAAAGCTTCCGAAGGATTTCCTCCAAATTGTACATAAACATCAGGATTGGTAAAAATACTTGTATCTGGGACAAGTCTTTCTTTTTCCATAAATTGTAATTTTAAAAAAGTAAAATATTAAGTCAAGAAAGCTTTTTTAAGTAGTAAATGATTATAAATATGGTAAATTATTTTTAGTATGAAATATTTAGAAGAAGTAAAAATCAACACAGAAGAAAAATTATACTTTACTGTAAAAGAAATTACCCAAAATTTAAAAGATCTTATAGAAAGAAAATTTTCTGTATTATGGATAGAAGGAGAAATTGCTAATTTAAGATATAGCCAAAATGGTAACATCTATTTCAATCTCATCGAGGAAGAAGCTTCTCTTAAGTGTATAATCTTTAATTCTCAGAAAAAAATTACTATTACTTCTTGGTTAAAGGATGGATTAAAAGTTTTATGTTTAGGAAGACTAAATTTTTACACTCGTTCTGGAGAATGCTATTTTATAGTAAGAAGAGCAGAACCTTTAGGAAAAGGGATTTTAATTCTAAAAAAAGAAGGGCTTATAGAAAAGTACAAACCACTATTTGATCCAAATAGAAAAAGGTCTATCCCGCTTTATCCAAAAAAAATTGCTCTTATAACTTCTCTTTTTGGTGCAGCTTTACAAGATTTTTTGAAAATAAGCAAAAACAGGTGGGAAGTAGAAATACTTATTTATCCAGTAAGGGTTCAGGGAGAAGGAGCTGAAAAAGAAATAGTTCAGGCAATAAAGGACATAAATATCCATTTCAGTGATGTAGATGTTATTGTAATCACAAGAGGAGGAGGGTCTTTTGAGGATCTGGCACCATTTTATACCGAGGATATTATTCTCGGAGTGAAAGAATCTAAAATCCCTGTAGTTTCAGCTGTTGGACATGAAATAGATTATACTATATGTGACTTGATCGCAGATAAAAGATGTGCTACTCCTACAGCTGCAGCTGAAGAGGTTATACCAGCAAAGGAAGAGGTCCTTTATAGACTAAGCCTTTACCAGAAGAAAATCAACCAGCTTCTGGAAATTATAATTTCCAGAAGAGAAAAAAGGCTCTATGAAGCTAAAATAGAACTTGAAAACAAAAATCCTTTTAAAGTTGTTCAGAGTTTGGAAAAAAGAATTAAAGATCTTTCCTATAGATTAAACTTAGAGATGGAAAAGTATTTGGGTTTTAAAGAAAAAAAATTATGGGAAATAAAAAATCTTCTCAGAAAAAGGCATCCTCAGGAAAATATAAGAATTTTAGAAGAAAAATTAAAATTCTTTAAAAATAGACTTTTTTATTCCGTCAGATCCTTTTATTTAGAAAAGGAAAAAAGATTAGAAAATTTGGAGAAATTATTAAACTCATTTTCACCTTTAAATGTTTTAAGAAGGGGATATAGTATAGTAAAATCCTATCCAGAAGGTAAAATTATTAGGAAAGCTGAAGAAGTTAGAGAAGGTAAACTTTTGGAAATTTATCTTTCAGAAGGTAAACTTTTGGTAGAGGTAAAAAAGGTGGAGGAATAGCAGATGGTTAAAAACAATTTTTTTAGTTTTGAAGATGCTTTAAAAAGAATTGAAGAAATTTTGAAGCAACTGGAAAATAAAGAACTTGATTTGGAAGAAGCGATTAACCTTTATGAAGAAGGACTAAAGTTAATTCATTTTTGTGAAGAGAAGCTTAAAAATGCCAGAATAAGGATAGAAGTAATTTTAAAAGATAAAGAGGGATTTAAGTTAGAAAATCTGGATAAGGCTCGTGAGCTTTTCAAAAATGGTTCAAGGTAAATTTGATATTAATCTGTATTTAAAAGAAAGAGGTAAAAAGGTTGAAGAGGTTTTAAAAGTATATTTTCCTAAGGAAAAAGATTACGGAGAAAGGGTTGTTTTCGCAGCTAAATACAGTATTTTTGCGGGAGGTAAAAGAATAAGACCAATATTATGTTTAGCAGGTTGTGAGGTTGTAGGTGGAGATTGGGAAAAAATTCTTTTTTTTGCAGCAGGAATAGAGTGTATTCATACATATTCTTTAATTCACGATGATCTTCCTTGTATGGATGACGATGATTTCAGAAGAGGTAAACCTTCTTGTCATAAAGCCTTTGATGAGGCAACAGCAGTACTTGCTGGAGATGGATTGCAGGCTTTGGCATTTCAATTTTTTACCCATCCTGAGTTGGTAAAGAAAGTTAACAAAACGAAACTTTTAAAAGCAATTTATATTATTTCTAAAGCCATAGGTTTGGAAGGTATGGTAGGTGGACAGATGGTAGATCTACTTATGGAAGGCAAGAAAGGAAATGCACGAATATTGAAATGGATACATTTTAATAAAACGGTTCGTTTAATTGAGGCTTCTATAATAAGTGGGGCTATATTAGGAGGGGCTAAATCTAAGGAAATTAAAGCCCTTTCAATTTTTGGAAAAAACCTTGGTTTTGCTTTTCAAATAGTAGATGACCTTTTGGATCTTGTTGGAGACGAAAAGAAACTCGGAAAAAAAATCTATTCAGATATAAAAAAACAAAAATTAACCTATCCAGCACTTTTTGGAATAGAAAAAACCAGAGAAATTGCTGAAAAGCATATTCAAAAAGCTATTTCAGCTTTAAAAATTTTTGGAGAAAATGCTCAACCTCTTAAATCCTTAGCAGAATTTGTACTTTACAGGGTGAATTAGAAATGAAATTTTTAAAAATGGTCAACTCTCCAGAAGATCTTAAAAAGCTTAAAATTTCTCACCTTAAAGCCTTAGCTGAGGAGATAAGAAGATATATTATAGAAGTAGTTTCAAAAAATGGAGGGCATTTAGCACCAAATCTTGGTGTAGTAGAATTAACTTTGGCACTTCACTATGTTTTTGATTCTCCTAAAGATAAAATAATCTGGGATGTGGGTCATCAATGTTATACTCATAAAATTATTACAGGCAGAAGAGATCAATTTTCCACCCTTAGAAAATATAAAGGTATAGCAGGATTTCCTAAAAGAAGCGAAAGCCCTCATGACATTTTGGATACCGGACACAGCAGTACCTCTATATCTGCTGGACTGGGTATAGTTACAGCTCTGAGAATGAAGAAAGAAGAAGAGAAAGTAATAGCTGTAATTGGAGATGGGTCAATTACAGCTGGACTCACTTTTGAAGCTTTAAACAATGCTGGTTTTCGCAAAGAAGATCTGATAGTGGTTCTTAATGATAATGAGATGTGTATTTCTCCAAGTGTAGGAGCTTTATCTTCCTTTGTTTCCAAAAGATTAACAGGTAATCTGGCAAGATTTATAAAAAAAGAGGTTGAAAAGTTAGCTAATAAATTTCCTGGAGGAGACAACTTAGTTCATCTTTTAAAAAAAGGGGAAGATATTTTTAAAATGGCTATTGCTCCAGGAGCTCTTTTTACAGCTTTAAATTTTGAATATATAGGTCCTGTAGATGGGCATAATCTGGAAAGTTTAATTGAGATTTTGAATAACATAAAAAAAATGAAAGGGCCTATATTACTTCATGTAATTACTAAAAAAGGTAAAGGCTATCCCTATGCTGAAAACGATCCAGAAACTTTTCATGGAGTAGGACCATTTGATATTAAAACTGGCAAAGTTTTGAAATCTCCTGATGCACCTCCAACTTATACCGAAGTTTTTGGGAAAACTATTCTCAGATTAGCCGAGATAGAACCAAGAATTATAGCTATTACAGCTGCTATGAGACTTGGAACAGGATTAAAAGATTTTTCTGAGAAATATCCTGAGAGATTTTTTGACGTGGGCATATGTGAACAACATGCTGTGACCTTTGCAACTGGTTTAGCTTTGGAGGGATTTGTTCCCGTATGTGCAATTTATTCTACATTTTTACAAAGAGCTTATGACCAGATTATTCATGATGTAGCTTTAAATAATGTTAAAGTTATTTTTGCTATAGATAGAGGGGGATTAGTAGGAGAAGATGGTCCAACTCATCACGGAAGTTTTGACCTTTCATATTTAAGACTCGTTCCCAATTTAACTATAATGGCACCTAAGGATGAAAATGAGTTACAACACATGCTTTACAGTGCTTTAAAATATTCTGGCCCTGTTGCTATAAGATATCCAAGAGGCTCAGGAGAGGGAGTAAACTTAGACTGGGATTTTAAAGAAATACCCTTTGGCAAAGCAGAATTATTGAAAGATGGGAAAGATATTACTGTAATAGCTATTGGTAGCATGGTTTATCAGGTTTTAAAAGCAGCTGAGGAACTTGAAAAAGAGGGTGTTTCTCTTGCTGTAATAAATGCAAGATTTGTTAAACCTCTTGATGAAAATTTAATTTTGGATTTTGCAAAAAAAACAGGGAAAATTATAACTGTAGAGGAAAACACTATTATAGGAGGATTTAGTTCAGCTGTTTGTGAACTTTTAGCAGATAAAAATATTTCAGTTAAAATAAAAAGAATAGGGCTTCCTGATAAATTTATAGAACACGGAGATCTCAAAACTCTTAAAAAAAACTATGGTCTTACTTCGGAATACATCAAAAAGGTAGCTTTAGAGCTAATTAGTAATTAATATTTTTTTCTTGTAAAAAAATATAAACGAAATTAAATTATTATTAAGATGGCTACTTTAAGTAAGATTTTAGACGAGATACAAAGTTATCTTCCTGGTTGCAATACTCGTATTGTAGAAAAAGCCTATGAATGGGCAGCTCGTATTCATGAAGGACAAATAAGAAAATCTGGAGAACCTTATCTTTCTCATCCTATGGAAGTAGCTTACATATTAGCTAAGATGAAGCTTGATCTCCCTACTATAGCAGCAGGACTTCTTCATGATGCAGTTGAAGATTCTCAAATAAGTATTGAAGAAATTAAGAAAGAATTTGGAGAAGAAATAGCCTTTATTGTAGATGGCGTAACTAAGTTAAAAAAAATTCCCGGATCAACGAATAAACTTACCAAGCAAGCTGAGAGTCTGAGAAAAATAATTCTTGCTATGTCAAAAGATCTAAGGGTTATTTTGGTGAAACTGGCAGATAGATTGCATAATATGAGAACTCTACAGTATCAAGCTGAACATAAAAGACAAAGGATTGCAAAAGAAACATTAGAAATTTACGCTCCTCTTGCAGGTAGATTGGGTATTGATTGGATAAAATGTGAGTTAGAAGACTTATCTTTTAAATATTTATATCCTGAAGAGTATAAAAGGTTAAAAGTAGAAGTAGAAAAGAGGATAAGAGAAGCTGAGGAGTATGTAGAAAAGGTTAAAAGTATATTAAGAGAGTTATTACAGAAACACAATATCAAAGGAAAAGTTTTTGGAAGGGTAAAACATCTTTATAGTGTATATAGAAAGCTTCAGAAATATAATCTTACTATTAATGAACTTGATCAGGTTTATGATTTGATTGGATTTAGAATTATTGTTAATACAGTAGAGGAGTGTTATAGAACTTTGGGTTTTGTTCATGCACTCTGGACTCCTATTCCAGGAAGATTTAAAGATTATATAAGCCTACCTAAACCTAATATGTATCAGAGCCTTCATACTACCGTTCTTGGCCCCGATAGTAAAAAAATAGAAATTCAAATTAGAACCGAGTATATGGATAAAATTGCCAATGAAGGAATAGCTGCACATTTTCTTTATAAAGAAGGTTTTTTTAAATCTGAGCGAGAACATTATAAATATCTCGAATGGCTCAGTAGATTAATTGAGTTACAAAAAGAGCTTAAACATCCAAGAGAGTTTTTAGACTCTTTAAAGCTGGATTTGTTTCCTGATGAGATATATGTATTCACTCCCAAGGGAGATGTAATTGTTTTGCCAGTAGGAGCAACTCCTGTTGATTTTGCTTATACTATTCATACTGAAATTGGTAATAAATGTGTAAGGGCTTTTGTTAATGATAAATTAGTTCCTTTAGATTATAAACTTCAGACAGGGGATGTAGTAAAAATAGAAACTTCACCTTATCAGAAACCAAGTAGAGATTGGCTTAAAATTGTCGTTACCGGAAGGGCGAGAAGCAGGATAAAACAATGGTTTAAAAAAGAAGAAAAAGAAAAACTTATTAATTTAGGAAAAGAGCTTTTAAGCAAAGAGCTTAGAAAATACAAATTATCTTTAAATACATTTATTCAAGAAAGTGAAAAAGATCCAGCTATACTTGAGAATTTTAAAATAAAAAACTTGGACGAATTGTTTTATCAGATAGGTAGTGCCAAGATTTCTGCTAAACATATAGTAAAAATTTTTGCAGAAAAAACAGATAGGGAAATTTCAGATAAAGAAGAGATTGTAGAAAAAATATCAAAAGAGGCTTCAGTAGAAAAAGCTTTTCTGGAATCATCTAAGGATATAATTGTGGTAGAAGGAGCAAAAGATATCCTTTTTCATCTTGCACAATGTTGTAAACCTATTCCAGGAGATGAGATAGTTGGATATATTACCAGGGGGAAGGGTATCTCTGTTCATCGTGCAGACTGTCCTAATTTAAAAGATCTGGACTCTGAAAGATTTGTAGAAGTTAGCTGGGGAAGTTATGATAACAAGACATATCCAGTTCATTTGTATATAATTTGTTTAGATAGAAAAGGACTTTTAGCCAATATATCTTCGGCTATATCTGCCTCAGAAAGTAATATCTTGAAAGCGCATGTAAAAACCACTTCCGATAAAAAAGCCTTTTTTGAATTTTATATAGAAGTTAATGACAAAATACATTTAGATAAAATTATTTCTAATATATTTAAAGTAGAGGGCGTTTTAAAAGTAGAAAGAAAATTGAGCTAACTAACTGCTTTTTGAACTTTTCCTGCCTTTAAACAACGGGTACAAACCTTCATTCTTTTTACTCTTCCGTCTGGCAATTTAACTCTTACTTTTTGAATGTTGGGATACCACCATCTGGTGGACTTTTTTGCAGAGTGACTAATTTGGTTACCTGAACGAGGTCCTCTCCCACAAATCTCACAAATTTTAGACATTCTTTTAGCCCCCTCTTAGTAATCTTTAAAAGAGACTTTAATAATATATTCCAAAGTTTCTAATTTGCAACCTTTACTTTTTGCAAGAATCGGTTTTAAAATGAGAAAAAAAGCTGAAATAACGATATGAAATATATTAGCAAAATTTTCAGTATTTTTTTTATAAGTACATGTTTTTTTCTTTTTTTATTATCCTGCGGTAACTGTAAAGAAGATAAGATCAAATTATTTTACGAAATTTATTACGGACCTTTCAAGATTGGGGAGTCTGAAATTAACATCACATCTCAAAAATATACTGCCATTGTATATAGTGTAGGTTTAGCCAGATGGATTTTCCCTTTCTATGCAAAATGGGAAACCTGGGTTGATGAGAAAGGTTATCCCCAAAAAGTAATAATCTATTCTAAGGAGAGAAATAAAGAGAGAAGAAGATTGATTTATTTTCAAGAAAAAGAAAATAAGATAATTTATCAAAAAATTTTACCTGAGCGTGGAGAACCTGAAATTATTTTCTTAGAGTTTCCTATATATGATGAACTATCTTCTTTTATTGCTTCTTTTTATATAGAGTATTATAAATCTCCTAAGATAGAATTGCCCCTTTTTATTAAAAAAAGCAAAGAATATATAAAAATTGAATTTAGAGAAAAAAATTTTTGTGAATTTAAAAAAGAAAAAAAAGAGTGTTTGCGTATTAAAGTATACTTGCCTAAAAAAAGCGAACTTCTTGAAAGGTCTTCCGAAGTGGAGATATGGTTACTTAAAAATGAAAAGCTCCCTGTAGAATTAAGAGGTAAATTACCCATTTTAGGCAGTTTAGTGGGAAAACTCAGAAAAATAGAAAAATTTTAAAGAATCTGGATAACCTCCTTATAGGAAGGAATATATACTTCTTCAAATTTTTCTTTAAATTGTTCTTCTACAAGATTTTTAAAGATTTCCATTTTTTCAGGTTCTCCATGAACTAAAAACAGTTTTTTAACTTTTTCCAGTTTAGAAATCCAGTCTATTAATTCATTTTGTCCTGCATGAGAAGAAAAGCCATTTATAGTATAAACACTTGCATTTATATGAATCTCCTCACCAAAAAGGTGAATTTTTTCAGCTCTATCTACGATCTTTCTCCCTAAGGTCCCCTTAGGCTGAAATCCTACAAAAACAAGACTACATTCTTTTCTCCATAAGTTAATTTTTAGATGATGAAGAATTCTTCCTCCACTAAGAGTTCCGTTTCCTGCAATTATGATAGTCCCGGACTTAATGTTATTAATAGCTTTTGATTCTTCTACATCTTCAGTGAATGTCAAATAAGGAAAATCAAAGGGATCTTTTTGAGTAAAAATTTTAAAAGCCTCTTCATCATAAAATTCAGGATTATCCATGAATATTCGAGTAGCTTTTATTGCTAAGGGACTATCGAGAAAAACCTGACACCTTGGAAGTTTGCCTTCCTCATAAAATTCTCTTAATACATAAAGAATTTCCTGTGCCCTTTCCAGAGCAAAAGTTGGTATAAGAACATTTCCTCCTCTTTCAAATGTTTCTAAAATAGCTTGTAAAAGTTCTTGCTTGGATTCTTCAAAAGATTTATGATTTCTGTCTGCATAGGTAGTTTCGATACATAAGAAATCAGTTTGAGATGGATAAGTAAAGTCTCTTACTATGGGCTTATTTTTATTTCCCAGATCCCCGGAAAAGGTTATTTTTTTACGTGTCTTTAAGTCCTCAATTTCTACAAAAGTAGATCCAAGAATATGCCCGGCATCTTTAAAAGTGATTTTGATGTCATCTTTTAAGAGTAAAGGGGTATCATAGGCAACAAGTATTTTGAAATAGTTAAAACTTTCTATAACATCAATCTCTTCATAGAGAGGAGGCGGAGGCAGATCCAAACCTTTTCTTATAGATTTTCTATAAAGTGTTTTATAATGTTCTCTCATGACCTTAGCAGCATCAAGTAGCATAATTTTAGCAATTTGAGAAGTTGGTTTGGTACAGATAATTTTCCCCTGAAATCCTTTTTTTACCAGAAGAGGGAGTCTTCCGCAGTGATCTATGTGTGCATGGGTTAGAATTAAGTAATGGATTTCCTTAGGATTAAAAGGAAATTCTAAATAATTTCTTTCGCTTTCTAATCCCTGAAATAAACCACAATCTACAAGGATTTGGGTTTCTCTGATTTTTAGTAAAAAGCAACTTCCTGTAACCCCCTGAACTCCTCCATAAAATCCTATAGAAATAGTCATATCAAACTCCTTCTAATAAATTTATTCTCTGAGGATATGTATATATATTACATCTCTTTCCTCTTAAAAATCCTATTACTGTTAAACTTATTTTTTCAGCTAAAGCAATAGCAAGAGATGTGGGAGCACTTCTACTAACAATAATAGGTATTTTCCACTTACCGGCTTTTAATACCATTTCAGAGGATATTCTACCACTTATAAGAAGAATTTTATTTCTTAGCATAATTTTATTTAAAAGAGCGTATCCTATTACTTTGTCCACTGCATTATGTCTTCCTATATCTTCGGCTAAGAAAATAATATTTTCTGAATCAGCAAGAGCTGCATAGTGAATACATCCAGTACTTTTATATAATTCCGATTTTTTTTGAAAATCTTTAAAAAGAGAAAAAAGTTTTTCAATATCAATTTTAAAATTATCTTCATACTTTTCTGGTAATTCCTTTATAAAAGTAAAAGAAGACGCACAGCCAGAAGTTAAGGGTTTTTTACTTAACTCTAAAAAATCTTCTGAATAAATTTTTACTTTAATTTCTTTATCTTCTTCAATAATTTTTATTTCTTCGGGGCACCAGTTAGCTTTTATTATTCCTTCAGTAAGAACAAAACCTGTGACTAACTCCTTTATGTGTAAAGGGGTTGCGGAAAGAGCAATAATTTCTTTATCATTTATGATAATTTTAATTTTTGCTTCTGTTGCTAAGATATCTTCTAAGGGTATGACCTCACCATTTTTGACTCTCAAAACCTTTTGATAAATAACCGGTTTCATTGTTTATTTAGAAGATGTAAAAGTTATCTAACAGTAACAGCCAAGACCTGTTTAAGGGTGGTTTCACCTTTCAAAACTTTTAATATACCATCCTGTTTTAATGTAAGAAAACCTTTATGCATAGCTGCATTTCTTATTTCATTAGCGGGAGCATTTTTTATGATAAGTATTTTTAGCTCATCATCAGGTATTAATAACTCATGAATTGCAAATCTCCCTTTGAACCCTGTGTAATTACATTCAGAACAGCCAACCGGTTCAAAAAATGCGGCTTTTTCAATTAATTCATCTGTTAGAGGTTTTACAGGGTGATGTCCATACTCTCTTTTAATTCTTTCTATTTCTTCTGCAGTAGGTTGATATGGTTTTTTGCACTTTGTGCACAATTTTTTAGCTAATCTTTGAGCCAAAATCCCGAGCAAGGTGTCTGCAAAATTGTAGGGATCTATTCCCATGTTAAGAAGTCGTGTAATTGTTTCAGAAGCACTGTTTGTATGAAGTGTCGTTAATACTAAATGTCCGGTTAAAGAGGCTTCTATTAAAGTATGTGCAGTTTCATGATCTCTTGTTTCTCCTATCATAATAATATCTGGATCAGCTCTTAAGAAAGACCTAAAAACTTTCGCAAAAGTTAATCCTATTTTTGGATTGACCTGAACCTGTCTTAATCCTTCCTGAACTATTTCTACAGGATCTTCAGCAGTCCATATTTTTTTATTGGGACTATTTAAATATTTTAGAGCTGCATGTAAAGTAGTGGTTTTTCCAGATCCTGTAGGACCAACTACCAGAATTAATCCATAGGGATAGTCTAAAATTTTTTTGAAATTTTTGTAATTTTCCTCTGAAAAATCAAGTTCATTTAACTTCCTAAATTCTATTCCTCCAAGAATCCTCATAACCACATCTTCATTATTTTCTATAGTTGGAACCGTGGCAACTCTTATTTCAAAATTTTTCCCATCTTTGGTTTTAAACTTAATTTTTCCATCCTGGGGAAGCCTTCTTTCTGCAATATCAAGGTTTGCCATAATTTTGATACGGGATATAACAGGTTTTTTTTGATTTTCTGGGATGGTAGTATGAACGAAACATTCTCCATCAACCCTAAATCTTACTTGTAATCCCTTTTTCCCTATCAGGCTTTCCCAGTGTATATCTGAAGCCCTCATTCTATAAGCTTCTTCAATAATTTTATTTACCAGCTGAACAATGGTGCTATCAATAAGAGCTTCCTCTTCCTCTTCTTCCTCTTCCTCCTCTAAGGGTTCTACTTCAAAGTCAAATTCAGATAAGTAAGGAGAGGAAGAATAATACAGTTCTATAGCTTCTACAAGATCCTCTTTAATTGCAAAAGCTATCTGAACATCCATTGAGGGAATTTGAAGTATTCTTTTTACTCGTTCGATAGTTTCTATATCTTCAGGATTGTAACAGACAAGATATATAGTCTTTTTAGACTGAAAAGGAACACAGAGATTTGTTAAGAAAAACTCTTTTTTAATGGTTAAAACTTGTGGAACCTTTTTAAATTTTTTTAAATCTGTAATTTCAAAAACAGGAATTTTATAAAAATTTTTGATTGTGTTCAAAACCTCTTTTTTAGGAATTTTTAATTTTTCCATCAATATTGTTTCTATGCTTTTGTTTGTTTCCAAAGATTGATAATATATTTTTAAAAGATCATCAAAAGAAAGACGAAAATTTTTAAGAATATCTTTTAATCTTTCAAAAATTTTTAAAGTTTTTATCTTTTCAATTTGATCTAAATATTTGTGATTGGAAGATATAAGAAATAATTTTTTATATAATTCTAAAGCTTTGCTAAATTCATAGAGTTTTTCACAGATATTAGCAGCTTTTTCCAAAAGAAAAATTTTTACATCCTTAGGTAATTGCCTGTTTTGAAGAATATCGAGAATGACTTCTAATATTAAATAGGGCTGAGGAGTTTTTGCTTCTAAATCTTCTACATAATTTTTAATAACTTCTAAATTGGAAAGATTAGAATTGATAAAGGTTTTAAGAGTTCTTACTTGAGAATCCATAGATTTAATTTTAAACTCTAATATATAAAAAGCAATACAAATACTTTTTTGAAAGATATCAAAAAAGGGTTAAATATAAAAGATTTAAATATATCTTTATAATTTTATTAAAAACAAAAAAAGATAAAAAAAATTAAAAAAAACCGAGAATTTTAAAAAGCTTTTCTGATAATTGGGTTTTTTTATTCTTGACTTAGAAGTAAATAATTGTAAAATATTTTCTATCCAAAAAACTACAGGGAGGGTATTATGGGTGAAGTAAAAAAACACGACACACCGATGGTTGATGAGCTTAAAAAGGGTCCTTGGCCAAGTTTTGTAGATGACATTTATACTTATGGTGAGAAACACAAAAAGCAGGCTTGTTTTGATATCATGGGTCAGTTGGAGCTATCTTATAAGCATAAAGAAACTCATTGGAAACATGGTGGAATTGTTGGAGTTTTTGGTTACGGAGGAGGAGTTATTGGGCGTTATTCTGACCAGCAAGAAAGGTTTCCTGCGATATGGGCATTTCATACTCTTCGTGTTCATCATCCAGCAGGAAAATGGTATCATACAAGAGCTTTAAGAAAGCTTTGTGAAATGTGGGAACATCGTGGTAGTGGGCTTGTAAATTTTCATGGTTCTACTGGTGATATTATTCTTCTTGGAACTGTAACTGAGCAATTAGAATATACTTTTTATGATTTAACACATCAATTACATTGGGATTTAGGAGGATCTGGTTCTAACTTGAGAAGCCCTGCTTGTTGTATGGGTAAATCCCTTTGTCAATGGGCTTTATTTGATGTTCAAGATATGGATTATGAATTAACTATGCATTTTCAAGATGAGCTTCATCGTCCAGC
>JAGGXL010000082.1 GCA_021163085.1 Thermodesulfobacterium sp.
ATATTATCTTATTTAATTAAAAATTGCAAGATTTTAGTTAGAAAGAAGTTTTATAGCTAAGTTTAATGCTGAAATAAGACTTTGAGGATTAGCGATGCCTTTTCCGGCTATATCGTAAGCTGTGCCATGACAGGGAGAAGTTCTGATAATAGGAAGCCCCAAGGTAATGTTTACTCCGTCTTCAAAGTGGATCAGTTTAAAAGGAATTAAACCCTGATCATGAAAAAGTGCAATAACTAAATGAAATCTACCTTTATAAGCCCAGTAAAATAGACTATCTGAAGGATAAGGGCCATAAAGGGAAATTCCTTCTTTTTCGCAAATCTTTATAGCTTCTTCTATAACACTTTCTTCGGTTCCTAAAAGGCCTCCTTCTCCAGCATGAGGATTTAATCCGCAGATAGCCATTTTAGGATCTTCAATTTTGAGTCTTTTTAAAAATTCGTAAGAAAGCTTAGCAGTGTTAAAAATTTTTTCACAGTTTATACTTTTAGGAACATCTTTTAGAGGAATATGTATGGTAACCAGAGAGACTATCATTTTTTCTCCATAAAATGCCATTACATATTTATCCACATTGAATTCCTTAGCTAACCAGTCTGTATGTCCTGAATAGTTAACACCCACTTTGCTAAGTCCTTCTTTGCTAATAGGAGCTGTTACAATAGCATCAACTTTTTTATTTTTTGCCATTTCTATAGCTTTCTGAAAATACGCAGCCATGGCTTTATAACTCTCCAGAGTAGGTCTGCCAGGAACTACACTGAGCTCTGAGATAGAATCTATTTTTACTTCTTCGGGTAATTGAATTCCTAAACTTTTAGCAGTGTTTAAAATGATTTTTCTATCTCCTATAATAATGAAATTTTTTAAAACTTCTGGATTTTTTCTTTTAAAATGATCAAGTGATTTAACGATTATTTCAGGACCTATCCCTGCAGGACATCCCATTGAAATGGCTATTTTGAATGATCCCATAGGAAAATAAAAAAGGGGAGGAATCCCCTTTAGTTGTTTTATTTCATCTCCTCAAAGTCTGCATCAATTACATCATCTTTGCCTTTTCCCTTGGAAGAATCTTCGGTTTTTTCTGTAGTTTCTGATGTTCCGGTAGTTTTAGATGCCTTTTCTCTATAAAGCATCTCAGCAAGTTTATAAGATGTCTGTGTTAACTCATCACTTGCTTTACGGATAGCATTTATATCTTCTCCTTCCATAACTTTTCTCAATTCTGCTATCTTCTCTTCTACCTCTTTTTTCAAGCTTTCAGAAACCTTATCTCCAAGTTCTCTTAAAGTTTTTTCTACAGAATAGATTAAGCTATCAGCCTGGTTACGTGCTTCTGCAAGTTCTTTCTTTCTTCTATCCTCTTCTGCATGCTGTTCAGCCTCTTTGATAATTTTTTGAATTTCTTCTTCAGACAAGCCAGAAGAAGGTCTAACTACAATAGACTGCTCTTTTCCTGTTCCAAGGTCTTTTGCTGTGACATGAAGAATTCCATCTGCATCTATATCAAAGGTTACTTCAATCTGAGGAACTCCTCTTGGTGCAGGAGGTATTCCGACGAGGTCAAAACGGGCAATACTTTTATTATCTTTTGCCATTGGTCTTTCACCCTGTAAAACATGAATAGTAACTGCTGTTTGATTGTCTGTAGCTGTAGTAAAAATCTGGCTTTTTCTTGTAGGAATAGTAGTTCCTCTTGGGATTATAACTGTAAATACCCCTCCCAAGGTTTCAATTCCAAGAGAAAGAGGAGTAACATCTAAAAGAAGAACATCTTTCACTTCTCCTTTTAAAACTCCAGCCTGAATAGCAGCACCCATAGCTACTACTTCATCCGGATTTACCCCTTTAACCGGGTCTCTTCCAAAAATTTCTTTTACCTTTTGCTGTACCTTCGGCATACGAGTCATTCCACCAACAAGAATCACTTCACTTATATCCTTGGGAGTGATCCCTGCATCTTGCATAGCTATACGACAAGGTTCTTCCAGCTTATCAATAAGGTCTTCTACAAGGCTCTCAAGTTTTGCTCTGGTAAGCTTCATAACTAAGTGCTTAGGTCCAGATGCATCTGCAGTAATAAAAGGAAGATTAATTTCTGTTTCTAATGTACTTGAAAGTTCAATTTTGGCTTTCTCTGCGGCCTCTTTAAGTCTTTGTAAAGCCATTTTATCCTGTCTTAAATCTATCCCGTGCTCTTTCTTGAACTCCTCTGCAATATAATCTACAATTCTCATATCAAAATCTTCTCCACCGAGAAAAGTATTTCCAGAGGTTGACTTTACCTCAAAAACTCCCTCTCCAATTTCTAAGATAGAAATATCAAAAGTTCCTCCTCCAAGGTCAAATACTGCAACCAATCCTTCTTTCTTCTTCTCAAGTCCATAGGCTAAACATGCTGCTGTAGGCTCGTTAATTATTCTTATTACATTGAGTCCCGCAATTCTTCCTGCATCTTTAGTAGCTTGTCTCTGACTATCATCAAAATAAGCAGGAACAGTTATCACTACATCTTTAACTTCCTGTCCCAGATATTCTTCTAAATCCTGTTTGATTTTTCTTAAAATCATTGCAGATATCTCAGGAGGACTATATCTTTTTCCTCTTACTTCAACGTGAGCATCACCATTAGGAGCTTCTACAATCTTATACGGAACCTTTTTTTTCCATTCCTGAACAACCGGATCATTGAACTTTCTTCCCATAAGTCTTTTAATACCAAAGATTGTATTTTCAGCATTTATTATAGCTTGTCTTTTAGCAGGAAGTCCTACTAAAATCTCCCCACTTTCTTGAAAAGCTACTACTGAAGGTGTAGTTCTAGTCCCCTCACGATTGGGAATTACCTTAGGTTCTCCTCCTTCAAATATAGCAGCGCATGAATTGGTCGTCCCGAGGTCAATTCCAACAATTGGTGCTTTTCCTGCCATTTTTTTCCCCCTCCTTTTATCAATTTTTATTCATTTTCTACAATATTTTCCTCTTCTTCACTTTGCTGTAGATTTTCTTTTTTTTCTTCTTTTTTACCTACACATACACAAACAAGAGCTGGTCTTATAATTCTATCATGGAGTTTGTATCCTTTCTGATAAACCTTAGTAATACCTCCATTAGGAATCTCAGGATGTTCCTCAGTGGATAAAGCTTCATGCAAATGAGGTACAAAAGGTTCTCCTATAGAAGGAATAAATTGTTTTAATCCAAATTTCTCCAAAGTTTGAATTATAGATCTTAAAGTTAGCTCTACACCTTCTTTTAATGCTTCTTTATTTTCTGATTGTTCAAAAGCTTCTAACGCTCTTTCCAGATTATCAATACTTGGTAATAATTCTTTGAATACTGTTTCTAAAGCAAATTTATAATACTCTTCTTTTTCTCTTTTAAAAGCTCTTTTTAAATTCTCAACTTCAGCAGCATATCTTAAAGCCATCTCTTTCCAGTGTTTAATTTCTTCCTCTTTTTGTTTTAATTGTTCTTCAAGAGATATACTTTCTTCTTTTTTATTTTCTTTTTCTTTATTAATGTTACCCTGTGTTTCTTTTACGACCCCCTCCATCAAAATACCTCCAAAACTTTACTTTTTAGTTCCTTGAGTTATGATAAAAATTAAGTCTTATATTTTTTTTTTCCAGAGGTATTATTAATAAAAAATGTTAGAAAAATGGAAAATTGAAGAACTTGTAAAAATTGCACTTAATGAAGATATTCCTTTTACTGATATTACCTCAGAAATTATACTTCCTTCAAATCTTTATGGAAGAGCATATTTTTTAGCTAAGGAAAACCTTATTGTTTGTGGTAAGCCTGTTGTTGAAGAAGTTTTTAATTTTATAGACCCTGAGATAAAAATCACTTGGCAAGTTGAAGAAGGAGCAGAAGTAAAAGCTCATACTAAATTGGGATTTATAGAAGGTAATATAAAAAGCATTTTAAAAGGTGAAAGGGTGGCTCTTAATTTTTTCCAGCATCTCTCTGGAATCGCTACGTATGTTCGCAGATTTACTGAAAAATTAGCTCCCCATTGTATTTTACTTCTTGATACAAGAAAAAATCTCCCCGGACTAAAAATACTTCAAAAATATGCTGTTAAGATCGGAGGAGGAAAAAATCACAGATTTTCTCTTTCAGATGGAATATTAGTAAAAGATAATCATATTAAAGCCTTGGGAGGAATAGATAAGGTAATTGAAAGACTTAAAGATATTCCCCATTATCTCAAGGTTGAAATAGAAGTTAAATCTTTAGAAGAATTAAAAGTTCTTTTAAATTCAGAAGCGCCTGTTGATAATATCCTTTTAGATAATTTTTCTGTTGATGAGCTGAAAGAAGCAGTAAAAATGATAAAAAGTAGTAAATCTTATATAAAAATTGAAGTCTCTGGTGGTATATCCCTTGAAAATATAGAAAATTTCAAAGATTTAGATATAGACTACGTATCATCTGGAACTTTAACTCATTCTATAAAAGCAGTAGATATAAGTTTAAAAATTGAAACTGTTTACAATTATTAAATATTAAACTAAAAGGAGGGGGAGAACCCCCTCTTTTTTTCTTATAGACTAGCAAAAGTTTTTTCAAGAGGAGGAACCACTTGTTTCTTTCTACTCATTACTCCAGGCAACCAGACACTCTTTCCTTCTAATTTTTTGCCAAATGTAATCTCAACTATTTTAGGCTCATCAGTAATCACCATCAAATCTGTTCCTTCTTTCATAATATCTGTAAGCATAAGTACAATTGTATGATAAGCACCTTCTTGTTTTATATTGTTTAATTCATTATAAATTTCTTCTAATCTATTTTCTATCATTTTTAAATCTACCAATTCAATCTGACCTACCCCAACTTTTTTACCACTCATATTATAATCTTTAAAATCTCTCATAATAATCTCTTTTGCTGTCATTCCTGATACATCAGAAAGTTTAGATTTAACCTCTACACCAAAGTTTGCTATATCATCAATACCAGCGATTTTTGCAAGCTCTTCTGCTACTTCTTTATCCATAGGGGTGGTGGTAGCTGATTTAAAAACTACAGTATCACTTAAAATAGCAGCTAAAAGGAGACCTGCTATATCCTTGGGAATTGCAACTCCTGTTGTATCAAAAAGAAATTTTAAAACTGTAGCACCGCAACCTACAGGGAAGTTTACAAAAAGAATTGGATTAGGAGTCGTTACATCTCCGATTTTATGATGATCAACTACTGCCACAATTTCGGCTTTATCAATATTATCAAGGCTTTGAACCTTATCTGAATGATCAACAAGCGCAACTGTTTTCCCATCCCCATCTGTCATAACTTCAGGAACTTTGACGCCAAACTTTTCTAAAACAAACTTAGTTTCTGCATTAGGCTCTCCCTGAATTATAGGAACAGCTTCTTTGTCAACTTTCATAATTTTACAGCCGCCTTTTTTCCACTCGTTTAAAAGATAGGCAAAGGCAATGGCTGAACAAACTGAATCAGTATCGGGTTTTTTGTGGCCAACTACATAAATTACATCAGACATATCACACCTCCTAGATTTTATTTTTATATATTTTCAAACTTTAAAACTAAATTATTATTTATCTTTTTCTCTTGTCAAGATTAAAATTCTTTTATATAATGTTAAAAAAGCTTGATTTAAAGAAAAATCCAAAGTTGTAATATTATAATTAAAGTTTTTTTCTTTTTTTCCGATTTTTATAATTAGTAACCCTAAATCTATTGAAAACATGGAAAGAGAAGCCGTTAGAATAGATGTAACTCTGCCTTTTAAAGCAGAAAAAATATCTCCTGAAGAAGCGGAAAATAAAGTTGCCCGTGTTATAGGAGATATTCCTTTTTTCTCTTACATTCCACTCAAAGATACCTTAGATGAAGGTTTAAACTCTTGGCTTAAATTAATGAATGCCAAATTGGATTACTTGATAAACATTTTAACCAGAGAAAAAGAGGGTTTTAATGATCTTCCTTTACAAAAAATTAATCTTAGTGAAACGGGATTGAGGTTTGTTTCAAAATTTCCCTTTGAACTGGGAGACATAGTTGAAATTAAAACTGTGATTGATATTTATCAACCCATAGGGTTTTATCTTTATGGCGAGGTCGTAAGATGTGAAAAAAAAGAAAATTTTTACGAAACAGCAGTTAAGTTTATTAATCTTCCTAAGGATATAAGAGAAAAACTCAGTTATTTCATTCTTCATAAGGAAAGAGAATTAATTAGAGAATTGAGGTCTGAATAATGCCATCTATAGTGGGTTTGCTTGTGGTTTTAGTATGTGTATTTGGAGGTTATGCTCTTGAGCGTGGTAATTTTTCAGTAATAATCCAGCCTGTTGAATGGTTAATTATATTTGGAGCTGCTTTTGGGGCTTTATTTACTGCTTCTTCTGGTCCAGCTCTGAAAGGGGTTTTTCAGGGAGCTATTCAGGCTCTTACTAAACCTCAGATTTATACAAAACAAGATTTCATAGACATACTACTTCTTCTAAATGAACTTTTTAGAAAAATTAAAAAAGAAGGATTAATTTCTATTGAACAGGATATAGAGAATCCAGAAGCAAGTAGAATTTTTTCATCCTATCCCAAAATATTAAACAATCACGTAGTCATTGATTTTATAAAGAATACTTTTAGATCTATTTTAACTACTAATATTACTCATTTTGAACTGGATACCCTTCTGGAAAACGAGATAGAAATAATTCATCAGGAATTTAAAAACCCTGTGGATAGGTTGGAAAGATTAGCTGATTCCATGCCTGGGCTTGGTTTGATTGCTGCAGTATTGGGAATTATTTTAACCATGGGGAAAATTGATGAGCCTCCTGAAGTATTAGGACATCACCTTTCTATAGCTCTTGCAGGGACATTTTTCGGAATATTGACCTGTTACGGAATTATGGCACCTCTTGCTCAAAAAATGGATTTTTTTTGTGAACAACACAAAGAATATCTAAATACAATCAGAATTGCTATTGTGCACTTCATTGGAGGAGGTGCTCCTCAAATAGCAGTCGAATTTGCAAGAAGAAATATTTCTCCCCATCTAAGACCTTCCTTTGAAGAATTAGAAGACTTAATAAGAGGAAGAAAAAAATAAATGAGCACTCCACCCATTATTATCAAAAAAGTTAAAAAAGTAGTTGCAGGACATCACGGAGGTTCATGGAAAGTAGCTTATGCTGACTTTTTGGCTGGAATGATGACCTTTTTTATTTTGATGTGGTTAATTACTATCATGGAACCCAAGCAAAAGGCTGAGATAGCTGCTTATTTCAGAAAGTTTAATATCTTTGAAAAAGCAGGAATAAGCATGCTTATGGAATACTATAAAAGTGGTAAAATCACCTCTTCTAAATTGAAAACCATTTCTCAAGAAATTCCTCCTGTAAGAGGGCAGGCTGAATTTTTTAAAAAAATTGTAGAAACTTACTTAAAATCCCTTAAAGAACATGTTTTAATTGAAATTGATAAAAAAAAGAAAACTGTTCGTTTAGAAATAATGGACCTTGTTAATAAACCTTTATTTTACAGTGGAAGTGCTGAATTAACACCAGAGGCAAAAAAAATTTTAGCAGCTCTTGCAAAAGAATTAAGAGATATGCCTGTAATAATTGAAATAGAAGGACATACTGATGCAGTTCCTTCACGACGAGGAAAACTTGGTAATTGGGAGCTATCAACTGCAAGAGCACTTTCTGCTATGTTAGAGCTTGAAAAAAACGGAGTCTCTTCTGAAAAAATAATATCTGTTGCAGGTTATGCAGACAATTTTCCTCTGTTTAAAGATAATCCTTTAGATCCAAGAAACAGAAGAATTACTCTGGTTATCAAGTTTCAAAGCGGATTCCCTCTTATCTATAAAACTAAAAAATAAAAAATCACTTTTTAATTTCTCAACTTAAACAATACTTTAACCGGAACTTTATCAAATCCGAGATATTTTTGAAAACTGTTTTCTATGAATTTTTCTATATGCTTAGGAATATCCTCAGAATTGATATTAGTAAAAATTACGAAAGTGGGAGGTTTTACATCAACTTGAGTGGCATAGTAGAATTTAACTCTTTTACTTTTTATATTAAAAGTATAATTATTTTTTAACTCTTCCAAAACTTTATTTACCAACGCAGTTTTAACTCTTGCATTATATTGAGTATATACCTCTTCCACCAGAGGAAAAATTTGATTAACCCTTCTTCCAGTCTTTGCAGATATGGTTAAAAGTGGAGCCCAAGAAATAAACCTGATTCCGTATTTTATATTTTCCAGCATAAGATTTCCAGCTTCTCTTTTATTATCAAACAGATCCCATTTGTTTACAAGCAATACACAGGCTTTATAATTTTTTTGCACCTGTCTTAAC
>JAGGXL010000187.1 GCA_021163085.1 Thermodesulfobacterium sp.
GGATATTAAATATACTAAGGATATTAAATATACTTTTGAACTTAAAGATTACAAAAACTTTTTGACAAAACTCTTTTCCCAAAAGAGAAAAATGCTGAAACATAAAATCAGCCAAAACTGTTTAGAAACTGTCGGTATTTCAGGAGAAAAAAGAGTAGAAGAACTTGAACTTAAAGATTTTATTTCTTTATACTTTGCTTTTCAGAAATCAAAGAAAGATTTGAAGTTTTATTAAATTTCTCACTTTTAATTCTTTTAATAGCTCTTAAGTGCTCTTTATAAGTCCTTGAAAAATAATGAGTCCCATCACCTTTAGCTACAAAATAAAGATAGGAGACCTTTGCAGGGAAAAGCACAGCTCTTATGCTATCTTCTCCTGGATTACATATAGGAGTGGGAGGTAAACCACTATTTAAATAAGTGTTATAAGGGCTTTTCACAGAATAGTAGTCTCTATAGGTCAGTCTTCTGAACTCCTTTAAAGCATAATTTATAGTAGGATCTGCTTGAAGAGGCATACCTTTTTTCAGTCTGTTTAAATATACAGCAGCAATAAGGGGCTTCTCTTGAGAATACATGGCTTCTTTTTCTACTATAGAGGCTAAAGTAATAACATCTTTAAGTGATTTATTTTTCTTTTCAGCGATATCTTTAAATTTCTCCCAGTGTTTCCAAAAATTTTCCACCATAGTTTGAATGACCACTTCTGGTGGTGTGTCTTTATGAAAAAAATAAGTATCTGGATATAGATATCCTTCCAAGGTAGGACCAGGCAACCCAAAGCTATCAGCTATTAAAGGATCTTCAGCCCAAGATAAAAATTCTTCCTTTTTACATATTTTGTTTTTTTCTAAAGTATCTGCTATCTGCCAAATTGTAGCCCCCTCTGGAATTATAATTTTACGAAGATAAACTCTGCCTTCTCTAAGATAGGTAAGAATTTCACTTATGCTCTGATATGGGTGAAAGGCATATTCTCCAGCTTTAATTTTGTTGTAAGTGCCTGTTCTCAAAGCTTCAAAAATAAAAATAAGTTCGCTTTTTATAATACCTTCCTTTTTTAACTTTCGGGCAATGTTTACTACACTATCTCCTCTTTCTATCTCTATTATTACAGGCTCTAAGTTTTGAGGTTTGAAAAGAGGCGATCTGCTTTCAAAATAATAAAAAAATATCAAAATTAAAACAAAGATGGCGAGAAATATGAATATTAAATGTTTTTTCTTATAATGTCTTGAGAACTTCATATTTAATGTTATTCTTTTAATTACTTTTAAGGAGGTAAAACATGATTACAGAAGAGGCTTTAAAAATTTTAGAAAAAGAAGCCATAGAAAATCCCAATTCAGTTTTTGCCCAACATAGATTGGCTATAGCTTACTTTAATTTAGGGAAATTTCAAGAGGCTAAGGAAGCCTTCAAGAAAGTGCTTAAACTCGACCCTTTTCATTTTGAAGCTATGATTAACCTGGGAATTCTGCTGGCTCAGGAGGGAAATTTAGAAGAAGCTAAAAAGGCTTTTACCTTTACTCTAAAGTATTATCCAAAATCTTTAGAAGCTTGGAACAACCTCGGCTTGATTGAATTTGAACTTGGGAACCTTGATGAAGCTGAAAAGTGTTACAAAAAGGCTCTTGAAATAGACGAAACATTTACAGAAGCCTGGATAAACCTTTCTACTGTGTTGATTGAGAAAGAGCTATTTGAAGAGGCTATATCTGCTTTAGAAAAAGCCAAAACTTATGCACCTGAAGCAGGGATTATTTATAATAATCTTGCTGTAGCTTACTATTATTTAAAGGATAAAGAATCTGCTATAAAAAATATAAACCTGGCAAAAGAAAAGGGATACCCTGTTAATCCTGAGTTTGAGAGTATGGTAAATGAAACACTCTAAACCACCTACCTGTCCTTTTTGCGGAAGAATAATTGCAAAGCCTGATTATTTACCTATTGGTTTTTCAGATTTAGAAGCAGGAATATGTGAGTGTGGAAGTGTATACGTTTGCGATGTAACAGGTTATAACAGAGGAAATGCTTTTGTTGAAGCCCTACTTATTGCCTGTGGAGGAGATTGGGATTTAGCCTGGGAGTTAGAATCAAATGAGGACTATAAAGAAGTCTGGATTGAAAATTATGACCTATCTTCCCATTCAATAGCTCCGTCCTCAAAGAAAATAAGAGGTGTACTCTGTTTTTTAAAACTTGCTGATGAAATAAGAGAAATGCAGGCCTCCAAGTTAAAAAAATTGCTTAAAAAGACAACTCCAAGCGATATACCCAAAGTTGAAAAAAGAAAATTAACCAAAAGGGAAATAGAAAAACTCATAGAAAAAAACGAAATTCACCTGTTAATCGCCTATCATGTTGCTGAGCCTCTTAATTTAAATATTTTACAAAAACTCCTTTATCATCCTGACATGTTTTTCAGAAAAAAAGTTATAGTAGTTATTGGCAAAATTGCCCAAGTTTTAGCTGGTATCTATCCAGAAAAAGTGCTTGAGCTTATAAAAAGGTTGTTGTATTCCTCTGCAGATTCAGCAGCCTCTGCTTGGGGAGCTCTGGAAGCTGTAGGTGAAATCATAAGAAATACCGAGGAGAGATATTCCATTTTTGTTAGAAATCTTTTAGCTTTTATGAACTACCCTGAATATCATCCTTATGTACTTTATGGACTTTACCGAATTGCTGAAAAAAATCCTCAAGCATTAAAAAAACACGGATACTTAAAACTTCTTAACTATATTGAAAATAGCACTCCAGAAATTCAGGGACTCATTCTTAAAATTTTTGAAAACCTAAACACAAGAGAAGTTTTGTCTTATATAAATAAACTTGATTTAGACCAACATTTTGAACTTTTTAATTACGAAACTTTTTCTTTAGAAAAAGTTTTACTCAAAGATTTAGTAAAAAATCTGCAAAAGGAGAGTTAAATGAACAAAAATATTCTTGAGAAAGACAAAGAAACTCTTTTCGATCTTACAGGAATTCCAGAAAGTCTAAAACCGGCTTATGAGCTCTGTATAAAAAGTTATAACCACTGGAAAGAAGGACGCATTCTTGATACTATATCACTTTTAGAAGAAGCTTTAAAAATATTTCAAAAAAATAATGCTTATAAAGAAATTGCTAATATTCTAGATTTCTTGGGTGATCTTTATAATATGAGAGGAAATTTAGAAAAAGCTTTAAAGTTATACAAAGCATGCTTAGACATTTGTGAAGATTTTGAAGATGAAATTAGCACTACTATTGTGGCAGAAAAAATTGTTCAAATTTACAGAGAAAAAAGAGATTATGAAAAAATGATTCCCTATTTATACAGAACTTTAGAAATTGCAGAAAAATGTGGTGATGCTCATAGAGCTGCGAGAGCAATGGCTGGAATTGGAGATGTTCATCGCAATAAAAAAGAATATCAAACAGCTAAGGAAGCTTATGAAATAGCTTTAAAAATTTATAGAGGATTGGGAGCAAAAGAACTCGCTGAAATTGTAGAAAATGTACTTAAAGACCTTGAAGAAGAAATGAGTTCAACTTAATTTCAAATAACGATTAGCTTATTTTAATTACCCGAATTTTGTAAGTTTTTTTTTCTTTTTTTCTTTTCATTCTAAAATAAAAAACTATAAATCTTATTATTAGAAAAGCTATATAAATACCAAAAAGTGTAAAGAAGAAAAATAAAAAACTTCCTACTGCTAATCCAAAAAACAAAAAGAAGAGCACAAATAAAAAAGGAGAAAGCAAAAATAAAATCCAAATTAAAAAACGAGACATTATTTGCTATAACCAGGAAGTTCTAAATGGGTGCAAGTCCCTGTCGGGCAGGAATGAGTTTCTGTAATTCTTGGCTTATCTGAAGAAGATCCAGAATCACTTATTATAGAATTTACTACACTCATGAGTCTTTTAATATTTTTACTTTCACAGGACTTACATTTTACTTCCGAGAGTTCTTCTTTATTTTTTAAAAATACTTCAAATTCAGCCCCACAATCCTGACATTTAAATTCGTATATAGGCATCTTTCACACCCTATTTTAAATTATTAACTTATTTAATTTTAATACAGAAAAGCTAAAGTTCAACAGTAAGTTATATCTTATAACCAAATTCTTTTAATTTAAGCTCTTTACGCTTAATTTTACCGCTGATGGTTTTCGGTAAATCTTCTACAAATTCAATCTTTCTGGGATATTTATAAGGCGCTGTTTCCTTTTTAACAAACTCCTGAAGTTCTTTTTTAAGTTCCTCAGTAGGTTTATATCCTCTTTTAAGAACAATAAAAGCTTTCACTACCTCACCCCTTACTTCATCAGGACTGGCAACTACTGCAGACTCCTTTACTGCTGGATGCTTAATTAAAGCACTCTCCACTTCAAATGGAGAAATTCTATATCCAGAACTTATGATTATATCATCGGTTCTCCCAAGAAACCAGAAATAACCATCTTCGTCTTTATATCCTCTATCTCTGGTAAAATACCAATCTCCTCTAAAGGCTACTTCCATTTCTTTTTCATCATTTATGTATTCTTTAAAAAGCCCTACAGGACGCTCAGGTTTAATTTTTATAGCAATTTCTCCGTCTTCGTAAGGTTTTACAGGTCTTCCTTCTTCATCTACGACATCAATTGTAAAACCAGGAGTAGGAAACCCCATTGCTCCCTGCCTCATAGGTATAAATCTAAACATAGCAATAGTATTTACTGTTTCAGTTTGTCCATATCCGTTATATATGTATTCTCCTGTAAGTTCTTTCCATAAGTTAATAACTTCAGGATTTAAAGGCTCTCCTGCGGAAACAAAATGCTTTACAGAAGGAAAACTCAGTTCTTTTGAAGGAACTTCTTTAACCAGCATTCTGTATACAGTTGGTGGAGCACAAAAACTGGTTACTTCAAAATTTTTTAAGGTATCGATTAAGGTCTGGGGAGAAAAGCTTTTTTCTCTTTTTCTTATGAAAACCGTAGCACCCATATTCCACGGAGCAAAAAGACTTGACCAAGCACATTTAGCCCAACCTGTATCTGTTATTGTCCAGTGAATATCCCCTGGCTTAAGGTTTAACCAAAATTTTCCTGTAATTAAATGTCCCAAGGGATAAGAAACCTGAGTATGAAGAACCATTTTTGGAGGACCTGTGGTACCGGAAGTAAAAAATATAAAACTTGGATCATCAGGATTAAATTTTTCTCCTAAAAATGCATCCTTTTGAAATAGTTTATAAAAATTTTCCCATCCTTCTCTTTCATCCACATTAACAAGCAATGCATCTTTCTTTGTATTATTTACTGCCTCTTCTACTTTGGGGGCGTTCTCATTATTGGATATTATTGCTTTAATATCAGTTACTGATAGCCTGTATTCCAGATCCTTAGGCGTTAGTAAAATAGTTGCAGGAATTACTATTGCTCCCAATCTCATTAAAGCAAGTACAGAAATCCACCATTCAGCTACATTGGGCAAAAATATTAAGACTTTATCTCCTTTACTTATACCTTTTTCTTTAAGTCCTCCAGCGAGTTTGCTGGAAAGTTCTGTTAATTCCTCGAAAGTAAATTTTTTTATTTCTTTTCCATCTGTCCATATAAAAGCAGTCCTTTTACCCCACTTATCAAAAACATCTAAAACAAAAGAAAACTTTTCAGGCACTTCGAGTTTGAAATTTTTAACAATTTCTCGATAACGAGCTAACTCTTTTTCCATCTCCATTTATGCTCCTCTCCTTTCTTACAATTTTGTCAAAATTTTAGCCGAATAGCTTTAAGTAAAGCATAAGAATCAATCCAGTAATGAAAGTAAGGAATAAAATGGGAAGTAACACAGCTTTTATGAATTTTCCTTCTTCTTTTCCACTAACTCCTATAGTTGCGGCAGCATTTGTAATTTTAGCAGGTGTTATGGCAGAAGCAATACCACCTCCTACAGCATGAACTGCAAAAATCCACATAAAAGCTGGAGCTCCTACAGTTGCCAACGTTGTCTCCCACTGAATTTTGGCAAATAAAACATTTGAAGCAGCCTCACTTCCACCAACAAAAGCTCCTATTAAACCTATAAATGGAACTACAAGAGGATAAGCCTTGCCAAAAATCCCAGCTAAGGTAGAAGCTATTACTATGTTCATATTATACTCTTTAAAATAAAGACCCGGTATAAGCTTATTATTAACTATTTCCATTCCTGACCAAGCCATAATAAAAGCAACAGCAAAAAATAAAGAATGTGCGGTAAAAGGACCTATAATTCTGGTAATCCACAGTCTAAAAACCTTTTTCAAATCATTTGAAGATGGTTTAAGTATGGGAATTGAAATAACTGATACTACAAGAATCCAAAACCACACATGTGCCATTATATTCAAATCTTCTTTCTTATCTGCAAAAACTCTTATAACTTCACATTTTCCAGGTAAATTAGCAAGAAAAGCTTTAATAAAAGGTAAATTAACAACGAGAGAAAATATTATCAACAGAAAAAAAGGAGAAAAAGCTCTAAAAAGTTCTTTATTAAAGGTAAGGGTTTTATGTGCACTGGATTTATTTTTCCTACGATAATATATGTTTACAAAAAGCATGGTAAAAAGACCGGAAAAAATACCAATAACTTCAACAGGCAAAATCCTTAACCA
>JAGGXL010000049.1 GCA_021163085.1 Thermodesulfobacterium sp.
AAATAGGGTTATATAAAAAATTTAAAATGCAAAAAAATAATATAGCTTTATCTCAAAAATTGGTTGAATATTTGGAAAATAAAAAAGAGTTTATTTTAAAAAAGTGGAAATCTACTTTTTGGGGTTCCTTTGGTGAGGAATCCAAAAGATTTTTTACTAAAGAAGTAGATAGATTCCAAAATCCCTTTGGATATAGAATAGATGAAGCTTTTGGGGGTCTAATAGAAATTTTATTTGGAGAATTTAATTGGGAAGAGGCAAATTATTATTTAAATAGACTTATTCAATTAAGAGCTATTCAAGAGACACTTCCTTCAAAAGCTTTAAATATGTTTATCCAGTTAAAAAGTATAATAAGAAAAGATTTGGGAGAAGAAATAGTAAAAAAATTCGGGATAGAAGAATTTCTTAAATTGGAGGATAGGATTAATGCTTTTATAATAAGAAGTTTTGATTTCTTTATAGATTATAGAGAAAGATTAAATCAACTTAGATATGATGAATGGAAAAGAGCCCACTTTTTACTTTTAAAAAGAGCAGGTTTGGTTTATGACCCTATGGAGGGTATGCCTAAAAGTGATTCTGAAGAAATTAACTAATAAAAGGAGAGGGAGTGGGTTATGAATGCATTAGTAAGTTTTATAATTTTTGGTATTTTAGTTGCTATACCTTGGTTTGGAGTAAGAGTATTAGGTTGGGAAAGTTTATTTGGAATTGTGATTCCTTATGTTTGTTTTCTTGTTTTTGTAATAGGGTTAATTTATCGGATTATAGATTGGGCTAAATCTCCTGTACCTTATAAAATTCCTACAACATGTGGGCAACAAAAGAGTCTTTCTTGGATAAAAAGAAGTTTAAGGGATAGATTGGAAAACCCTTTTACTACTTGGGAAGTAGTTTTAAGAATGTTTTTTGAGGTTGTATTTTTTAGGAGTTTATTTAGAAACTTAAGAGCAGATTTACAAGGTAAAAGATTAATTTATGGATCTGCTAAATGGTTATGGCTTGGTGCTATTTTATTTCATTGGTCTTTTTTTATAATCCTTTTAAGACATATAAGGCTTTTTACTAATCCTGTCCCAGAGATTATTCAGGGATTAGATTATTTGGATAGTTTTATTCAATCCTTTGGAGTGCCCCCGATATACATTACAGATATATTAATTTTAGCTGGTTTAACTTTTCTTTTGTTGAGAAGACTTATAGATTCAAAGGTTTCTTATTTATCCTATGGTTCTGATTTCTTTCCTTTATTCTTGCTCCTTGGAATTGGAATTACAGGGGTTTTAATGAGATATTATTTTAAAGTAGATTTATATGCAGTTAAACAGTTAACTCTTGGGCTTGCTACATTTCATCCAACAATTCCTGAAGGAGCAAAAATAGGAACAATTTTTTATATTCATCTTTTTTTAGTTTCTACACTCGCTGCCTATTTTCCATTTAGTAAACTCGTTCATATGGTAGGAGTGTTTTTTAGTGTAACTCGTAATATGCCTAATAATAATCGTGCTGTAAGATATGTTAATCCTTGGGAATACCCTGTAAAACATTATACTTATTATGAATATCAAGAAAGATTTAAAGATAAAATGATAGAAGCAGGAATACCTATAGATGAAGAAGTACAACCTGAAGAAGAACATGAGTGGTACAGTTTATATATAGTAGGAAGTAAACTTCCACCTAAAATTAAAAGTTAATAAAGGGAGGTAAAGAATATGAGTCTTCCTAAACCTGATGAATTGTTGACTGATGTAAATTTATATAAAACCCCAGAAAAAGATTGGATGGATATAAAACCTGAATTAAAAAGAGGAATATATTGTGGTATTGTTGAACCTAATATAATGGAAGATTTAGGACTTCCAAGTTTTGGTAAATGGCAAGTTTCTGATGAAAAATGGCCTCTTCCTGAAAATTGGAAAGAAATTGTGAAAGAAGAAATTTTGAGAAGAATGGAAATGCATAGATCTTTTAAGCTTTTTATGGATATATGTGTAAGATGCGGAGCCTGTGCAGATAAATGTCATTTCTTTTTAGGAACAGGTGATCCTAAAAATATGCCAGTTTTAAGAGCAGAACTTATAAGATCTATAATAAAAGGTGAATTTTCTACTTTTGGTAAACTTTTTGGAAAATTTGCAGGGGCAAGAGAACTTACTGAAGATGTAATTAAAGAATGGTTTTATTACTTTTATCAATGCACTGAATGTAGGAGATGTTCAGTTTTTTGTCCTTATGGGATAGATACTGCTGAAATTACTATTATGGGGAGAGAAATTTTACACAAATTGGGAATTGCTACAGATTGGGCAATGAAGCCTGTTCATAATAGTTATTTTGTAGGCAATCATGTAGGAGTTCCACCTCAATCATTTAAAGAAAATTTGGAATTTCTTACATGGGAATTTGAAGAAATTACAGGTATTCATATAGATCTTGATAAATATATTAATAGAAAAGGCGCTGAAATCATGTTTGTTCCTCTTTCAGGAGACTATTTTGCTGATCCAGGTATTTATACAATGTTGGGTTATCTTGTTTTGTTTCATTATCTTGATTTAGATGTAACTATGAGTCCTTTTGCTTCTGAAGGTGGAAATTTTGGATATTTTAATAGTTTAGAAGTGGCTAAAAGACTTCATGCTAAAGTATATGAAGAAGCTAAAAGACTTAAAGTAAAGTGGATTCTTGGTGGTGAGTGTGGTCATATGTGGAGAGTCTGGAATCAGTATCATAACACTTGGTTTGGTCCTATAGATTTCTTAGAAGTTCCAAAATCTCCTATTACTGGAACTGTATTTGAACATGCTAAATCTAATAAAATTGTGCATATAATTGAGTTTACAGCAGATTTAATTGCTCACAATAAATTAAAATTAGATCCTTCAAGAAATGATCATGTAATAGTTACTTTTCATGATTCTTGTAATCCTGCAAGAGCTCTGGGAATTTTTGAAGAACCAAGATTTATTTTAAGACATGTTTGTAATAATTTTGTTGAAATGCCAGAAAATACGATTAGAGAAAAAACCTTTTGTTGTGGAAGTGGTGCTGGTCTTAATGCAGGTGAAAATTTAGAATTAAGACAAAGAGGGGGTTTCCCAAGAGCAAATGCAGTAGAATATGTTCATAAAAAATATGGAGTTAATCAATTAGTTTGTATTTGTGCTATTGATAGAGCTGTTTTTCCTACATTATTGCAATATTGGGTTCCTGGAGTTGAGGTAAGTGGTGTACATGAACTTGTGGCTAATGCACTTGTTTTTGAAGGAGAAAAATCAAGAACTGAAGACTTAAGAAGAAGACCTTTAAAACATCCCGTTAAAGGTGTAGACCAACCTACAGAAGGGGAGGAGGGATAAACCATGTATAATGCCGAAAAAGTGATACCTTTTATAATTATTCTAATTATATTTTTTACTATACCCATGTGGTTAAATTTTGGAAGATTGGAAGCCATTCCACAGCCAGAACTTCCAAAGGAAGAAAAAAAGTGTGTTGAGTCAAAAGAATATATGAGAGCCTACCATATGAAGTTATTGGATAATTGGAGAAAAAAAGCTATTCGTGAGAATCAGCATTTATATACTGCAAGTAATGGAAAAAATTATACTATAAGCTTACAGAGAACCTGTATGAAGTGTCATACTAATAAAGAAAAATTTTGTGATAAATGTCATAATTTTGTGATAACGCACCCAGATTGTTGGGATTGCCATATTGCACCGGAGGTGGCGAAAAAATGGCAATAAAAAGAAGAGACTTTTTAAAATTAACAGGTTTAACTTTAGTAGGGACTGCAGCTTCTGCTGCAGTCGGGGATTTATTAACAAGGGGAGAGGTTAAGGCACAGGAATATGCAACTCCCCCAGAAGCCTTAAAAGGCAAGAGATGGGCAATGGTTATTGATGTAAAGAAATGTAAAGAAGGTCAAAAAAAGGGATGTGGAAAGAAATGTATTGAAGTTTGTCATTATTTACACAACGTTCCATCAATTCCTGATAAGAAGAAAGAAATAAAATGGATTTGGGAAGATGAATTTGAACATGCTTTCCCAGAACAGACAGATGAGTATCTTGAGGAAATTTTTAAAGATGTTCCATTCATGCTTCTATGTAATCAATGTGACAATCCCCCTTGTGTAAGAGTGTGTCCTACTAAGGCTACTTTTAAAAGAGAAGACGGAATTGTAATGATGGATTTTCATAGATGTATAGGATGTCGTTTTTGTATGGCTGCTTGTCCTTACGGTTCAAGGTCTTTTAATTGGTTTGATCCTCGCAAGTATCTCAAAAAAGTTAATCCAGAATATCCTACTCGAACGAAAGGTGTTGTTGAGAAATGTTTATTTTGTTATGAAAGATTAGCTCAAGGTAAACTACCTGCTTGTGTAGAAGCTTGTCCTGAAAAGGCTTTAATTTTTGGAGATTTAGCTGATGAAAATTCTGAAGTAAGTAAAATTCTTAAAGAAAGAGTTGCACTTAGAAGGAAGGCAGAATTAGGAACCGGTCCTGCTGTATTTTATTTAATAGATTAAATTTAATAGATTAAATTAAAATTAATTATAAAGAGGTGGAGGGATGATAGAGAAGGCATTAAAAGGAAGTAAGAAATATTGGTTATGGGTATTATTTTTACTTTCAATAATTTTTATTGGATTTTTATGTTACCTCTATCAGTTTAAAGTTGGTTTAGGTATAACAGGAATGAGTAGAGATGTTTCTTGGGGATTTTATATTGCAAATTTTACCTTTTTAGTTGGAGTAGCTGCAGGAGCTGTTATGATAGTTCTTCCTTATTATTGGCATAACTATAAAGAATATGGGAAAATTACAGTATTAGGAGAATTTCTTGCTGTTGCTGCAGTTACTATGTGTTTGCTTTTTGTTGTAGTTGATCTTGGTAAAATTATGAGGGTTTTTAATGTTCTTAGATTTCCTACCCCTAATTCTGTAATGTTTTATGATGTAATTGTTCTCAATGGATATTTACTTTTAAATTTAATTTGTGGATGGACAGTTTTACATTCAGAATACAAGGGCACTAAATATCCTTCTTGGTTAAAACCGATTATTTACTTAGCTATTGTCTGGGCACCAAGCATTCATATTGTTACCGCTTTTCTCTATCAGGGCTTACCTGGGCGTCATTTTTGGTTAACTGCAGTTATGGCTCCAAGATTTTTGGCTTCTGCTTTTTCAGCAGGTCCGGCTTTGGTTTTAGTAGCAGCCTTATTATTAAAAAAGGTAGCAAATTTTGACCCTGGTAAAAAAGCCATAGATTCTTTAGCAAAAACTGTTGCTTATGCTTTTATTATAAATGTTCTTTTATTTATTTTTGAATTGTTTACAGCATTTTATAGCGGTATTCATAGTCACCAGGCACCTATTAAATATTTATTCGTAGGTTTAGAAGGACATGCTGAATGGGTTCCTTTTATGTGGATTGCTACTATTTTGGCAATTGTAGGAATCCTCCTTCTTGTGATTCCCTCTACCAGAAAAAATGAGACTACTTTAGTTTTGGCGTGTATTGCTGTTTTTATTTCATGCTGGATTGATAAAGGAATAGGTCTAATTACTGGAGGATATACTCCTACACCTTTTGAAACAATAACACCTTATAGACCTACTTTACCTGAAATTGGAATTACTTTAGGTGTTTGGGCTGTTGGATTTCTGATTATGACTATTCTTTACAAGATTGTTTTAGAAGTTAAATCCTCTAAAGAGTTAGTAGTAAAATACGAAGGAGTTTTGTATAAAAAGTAATTAGATTAGCCTGATTAGGGGAGTTTTCTCCCCTCTTTTACCTTCCTTATGAAATTCTTTTATAACATCCCTCGTGTACTTATTTCATCTCATAAGGGTGGTGCAGGTAAGACTGTCTTTACTATCGGTTTAATTTCTGCTCTTAAATCTTTAGGTCTTAATTTATCTGCGTTTAAAAAAGGGCCTGATTACATAGATGCAGGGTGGTTAAGCAAAATTTCAGAAACTTTTTGTAGAAATTTAGATTTATTTTTATTTGACGAAAAAGACAATTTATATTCTTTTTATGTGGGATCAAAAAATTGCGAAATTGCCATTATTGAAGGAAACAGAGGACTTTTTGACGGGCTTGATATATTTGGAAGTTGTAGCACTGCAAAACTTGCTCAGATTTTAAAAGCTCCTATAATTTTAATTTTAGACTGTACCAAAACTACCAGAAGCCTTGCAGCATTGGTGAAAGGATTTCTGGAATTTGAAAAAGGAATAGAAATAAAAGGTGTGATACTCAATAAAATAGCAAGACCAAGACACGAAAATATAATTAGAAATTCTATAGAATATTATACAAACATTAAGGTATTAGGTGCTATTCCAAAAATTAAAAATTTACCTGCAGAAAGACATTTAGGATTGATTACCTCTTATGAATATAATGACAAAACTTTTTTGAAGCAACTGCAAAAAATAATAAAAGAAAATGTGGATATAGAAGAGATATTAAAAATCAGTAAAAATGTACCTACTTTAGAAATAGAAATACCTCAAATTGAAGACAATATAAATTACAGAGATATTAAAATTGGTGTATTTAGAGATGAAGCCTTTCAATTTTATTATCCTGAAAATCTGGAATTTTTAGCTAAATTGGGGGCAGAATTAATTTTTATTAATGCACTTAAAGATAAAAAATTGCCTAAGGTTTCAGCTTTATATTTAGGAGGGGGTTTTCCTGAAATAAAGGCTGAAGAATTATCCGAAAATAAGGAACTTTTAAAAGATGTAAAAGATGTTATACTTGAAGGAATGCCAGTTTATGCGGAATGTGGAGGTTTAATGTACTTGGGAGAAAAAATTATATGGAATGAAAAAGAATATCCTATGAGCAAGGTTTTACCGATAACATTTGTTGTAGAAAGGTTTCCACAGGGACATGGATATGTAATAGCTAAAGTAAAAGAAAAAAATTCTTATTTTGATGTAGGAACATCAATAAAGGGACACGAATTTCATTATTCTAAGCCTGTTGAAACAAAAATTGATAAAAATTTTAAGTTTGTGTTTGAGTTAGAAAAGGGTAACGGATTTGACGGAAAAAGAGACGGAATTATATATAAAAATTTATTAGCAACCTATACCCATATTCATATTTTTAGTGTAAAATGTTGGGCAACTAATTTTTTAAAAAAGGCGCAAGAGTTTAAAGAGCAAAATAAAAATAATTAAAAAGGAGGTGTGACATGGTTGAAATTACTATTAATTATGACACTTGTGAAGCTTGTGGTACTTGTATAGACTCTTGTCCTGCTCAGGTGTATGACAAAGGAGATGATGACAAGCCTATTCCAGCAAGACCAGATGAGTGCATGTTATGTTTTACCTGTGTAGAAGTCTGTCCAACAGGATCTATTACAGTTAAAGAACTTTAAAAATTATAAAGGGGGGATTTCCCCCCTTATTTAAACTTTTCTTTTAACTTTTCAGCTACAACTCTTGGAACCAGGTCGTCAATATTCCCACCAAATTTAGCTACCTCTTTTACAATAGAAGAACTCAAAAATATCCATTTAAGACTGGTTAATAGGAAAATCGTATCAATGTTGTTTGAAAGTTTTCTATTAATTAAAGCTAATTGCATTTCATATTCAAAATCAGAAACAGCCCTTAATCCTCTTATTATCGCAGAGGCTGATTTTTTTTGAGCAAAATCTATTAATAACCCAGAAAAAGCTTCGACTTCAATTTTGTCACTTTCTGAAAGTTCTTTTACTGCTTCTTTTACTAAGGAAACTCTTTCTTCAGCAGAAAAAAGAGGTGTTTTCTGTGGATTCTCTCCTACAGCAACTATTACTAAATCAAACAATTTCAAAGCTCTTTTTATTATATCTAAATGCCCATTAGTAATAGGATCAAAAGTTCCGGGATAAATACCTATTTTTTTATTCTTCTCTATCATTTTTTTCTTTAACAAGATTAATAAAAAATAATTTAACTCTGGATTTACCCTCTACTTTACCTAATCCCAGCAATCCTTCTAAAAATTCTATATAACTTGTATCAGGGCCACTAATTGTTCTGAAAATAAAAGCCAATTCTTGCACACTTCTTTGCTTAAATTTCTCATATCTATAAAGTCCCCATAATAGTTTGAAAAAGATATAATCTTTTTTTTGATAATATTCCCATATCTTCAAAAAAGCATTATAATTTCTTTCCAGTCCTTCATCACGAAAAGGTAAAATTGCTGGGAAATAATAAAATTGGGTTTCATGATTATTCTCATAACCATATCCTAAGGGCCAAATACGATATTCTCTTTGTATAGGGTTATTAGTTTTTTCAGTATATCTATATTTTGAAAAAATCAGGAATCTATGTTCTTTTTCATCAAATTTTATTTTTTTTTGGGTTATATGTTCTTCTTTATAAAAATATAAAGGCCAGATGAAGAAATAATCAAAGCTTCCATCCCTTTTTACATACCCATAAAAGGGCCAGTATCTTCTTCCTTCAATTTCCTCTCCTTCAATTTTTCTATAAAAGGGCCAGGGTGCATCCAGCTGGTGGTAATTATAGGTTTTTGCATAAACTTTTTGAAAAAAAGGCCAGAGAATAATTTTTTTGTTATAACTGTCTGTATCTTCTTTGATATAAAAGGGGAACACTATTAATTTATTTGCATAATCACCCTCAGAATCTTTAAAGCAATTTCTGATATAAAAAGGCCAGAGAAAAAATTCTCTTTCTGAATCACCCTCTTTAAAGTGTCCAAAAAGGGGCCATATTTTAAATCCACCATACTTAGAGGAATCGGACTTTTTTTTATCTTTAACAGTTCTTATAAATGGCCAGAGATAGTTGAAAGCTATATGGTCTTTATATTTAATCTTGCTATAAACAGGCCAGAGAACAAAAGTTATCTCCTCTTTACCAAATCTATTTTTAAATTTTCCATAGATAGGAAAAAAGCCTCCATAGGTTTCATTTTGAGCTGTTTTTCCCCAGAAAATAGGAAAAAAATCAAAGTGTTTGTTTTCTTCCCTTTCTTCCGGAATTTTAACCCATGTTTTATTGATCAGAGGAACAATTTTTAAAGTTGTAGTTTCATTATTTGCTTTATAAATACCTAAGGGAGAAAGAAAAAATATCTTTTTCTCTCCTAATTTGGTCACAGAAGAATAAAATGGTCTGAAAGATGTGCCATTTTCTTCAGGATATGAATATTTATAAAAAAATGGGCCAGCAATTTCTAATCTTTCAATTTTATTAACTTTATTTTCACTATAAACTACAAAAGGCCAAAGGTTGACACGTTTCTCAAAACTATCTTCATAAGAAAATAGGTAAGACACAGAAAATAATTGAAATATCAAGCTGAAAATAAAGAAAAGTATCAAATTAGTAAATTTATGCATCAAAGATTATATTATATTTTACAGTAGAATTAAAGTCAATATACTATTTTAAATTTGTGGTTTCAAATTCTAAGTTTAAAAAGGTTTAAATTTAAAACCACACAAAAGGTTTAAAATTCTTGACTTATTTTAATTTAATCCATATAATAAAATTTTAAAAATTTTTTGAAGAAATAAAACATGATAATAAAGTTTAATTT
>JAGGXL010000117.1 GCA_021163085.1 Thermodesulfobacterium sp.
AATTCATATACTTTGCAAGACCAGATAGTTATCTTTTTAACAAAAATGTATATATGGTAAGAAAAAATTTAGGGAAAAATCTTTATAAAGAGTGCCCTCTTTCTGCAGATTTTGTTATGCCTTTTCCTGATTCAGGCAATTACGCTGCTATAGGATATGCTCAGGCAAGTGGCCTATCTCTTGAATTTGGAATGATAAGAAATCACTATATAGGAAGAACTTTTATTCAGCCTTCAGAAAAAATTAGAAATGTTTCTGTAAGAATGAAGTTAAACCCTGTAAAAGATATCTTGAAAGGAAAAGAAGTAATAATAATTGATGATTCTTTAGTTAGAGGAACAACTTCTAAAAACAGATTAAAAAGTATTAAAGAAACAGGAGTAAAAAAGATACATTTTTTGCTTTCCTGTCCTCCTATAAGATTCCCGTGTTTTTTTGGAATTGATTTCCCCTCTCCTTCTGAATTGATTGCTTATAAACACTCTGTAGAGGAGATCAGAAAATTTCTTGATATTGATACTTTGTACTATTTAAGTATTGAAGGTCTTCTTTCAGGAGTGGAAGAACTAAGAGATAAAGTCTGCTTAGCCTGTTTTTCAGGAGAATATCCAATAGAGGTAGATTTTAGTTTTAGAAAGACTATTGCTGAAGTATAAATGGAGTATCCGATTATCCTATTCATTTATAATGAAAAATAAATATTCAAGGATGTTCAGTAATTTGCTGAAAATAAGATATCAAAGATAATAAGTTTCTAACTTTAAAATACTTTAGAAATTTCCGCTTTTTCTCGTACTATAAAATTAAATATTGTTTTATACTACAGAGTTTTTTGATTTGAAAGGAAGGTAAGACATGTTAAAATGTCAAATGTAAGAGAATATATACTTTATGTATAATTAAGTATTCTGAAATTGGTATAGGAGTGTATTTAAATGAGAGCTTATAAAAATTTGAAAGAGTTTATTGCTACTTTAGAGAAAGAAAGGGAGCTTCTTAGGATAAAAGAAGAGGTTTCGGCAGAGCTTGAGATTACGGAGCTTACTGATAGAGTGTGTAAATTAAACGGGCCTGCACTTTTCTTTGAAAAAGTGAAAGGACATAAAATCCCTGTAGTAACCAATCTTTTTGGGAGTTTTAGAAGAGTATGTCTTGCTTTTGGAGTGGAAGAAATTGATGAACTCGCTGAAGCTTTACTAAGATTTATGGAATTAAAGCAGACAGGAGGCTTTTTTGAAAAATTAAAGATCATTCCCAAATTTTGGCAGGCTAAGAATGTATTTCCTAAGATGGTTGAAAAAGCTCCCTGTCAGGAAATTGTGTGGGAAGGAGGAAAAGTTGATCTGTTTAAACTTCCTATTTTAAAATGCTGGCCAAAAGATGGAGGATCTTTTATTACTCTTCCCTGTGTGATTACTAAGGATCCTAAAACAGGTGTGCGTAATGTAGGAATGTATAGAATGCAGGTTTTCAGCAAAAATGAAACAGGTATGCACTGGCAAATTCATAAAGTTGGTGCAAAGCATTATCAAAAGGCAGAGAAATTTGGCCAAAAACTTCCTGTAGCAGTTGCTATAGGGCCAGATCCTGCAGTAATCTATTCCGCAACTGCCCCTCTTCCTGAAGATGTAGATGAATTGTTTCTTGCAGGTTTCTTAAGAGGAAAACCTGTTGAGCTTGTTAAATGTTTAACAGTGCCTTTAGAAGTTCCTGCTGAATCTCAAATTATCCTTGAAGGTTATGTTGAACCTCATGAAAGACGATTAGAAGGGCCTTTCGGGGATCATACAGGATATTACACTCCTCAAGATAAATATCCGGTTTTTAAAATTACCTGTATCACTATGAGAAAAGATGCTATCTATCCTGCAACCGTAGTAGGAAAACCTCCTATGGAGGATTGTTATTTTGGAAAAGTGACAGAAAGATTATTTTTACCTTTAATAAAAAAAATTTTGCCAGAAGTAATAGATATAAATCTTCCTTGGGAAGGTGTTTTCCATAATTTAGCTTTTGTTTCCATAGATAAGCGTTATCCTGGACATGCTTTTAAGGTAGCTTCAGCTTTGTGGGGACTTGGACAGATGATGTTTACTAAAATTATTGTAATATTTGATAAAGAAGTAGATGTTCAAAACTTAAGTGAAGTTCTATTTTATATGAGTGGAAATATAGATCCAGAAAGAGATATAATGGTTGTAAAAGGGCCCGTTGATGCTTTAGATCACGCAAGCCCATATCCGGCTTATGGTTCTAAGATGTGTATTGATGCTACAAAAAAGTGGAAAGAAGAGGGTTATCCAAGGGAGTGGCCTGAAGAGGCAGTAATGACAGTAGAAGTTAAGAAAAAGATTGATAAGATCTGGGAAAAAATAGGAATTGAGGAGTTTTTAAAGAGGAGGTAGAGTTTTATGAAAATTGCTATAATGAGTGATAGTCACGATTCTATCCCTAATTTAAAGAAAGCTATAGAAATTTGTTTAAAAGAAAATGTTGAAAAGATTTTTCACTGTGGTGATTTGATATCTCCTTTTATGGTACCTGTTTTGGGGAAATTTAATAAAGAAATACATTTAATTCTCGGGAACAACCCTGGAGATATTTATCTTTTAACTCAAAAGATTTTGGATTACCCTAATGTAAAGCTTCATGGAGAGAGTGCTTTTCTTGAAGTAGATGGATACAGAATTGCTATGGTACATTATCCAAAGGTGGCTTATGCTTTTGCCAAAACAAGGGAATACGATTTTATTTTCTGTGGGCATACACACAAATATGAGGTTAAGGTAATAGGCAAAACTCTTATTATAAATCCCGGAGAGATATTGGGGAAAGAAGGAAGCCCAAGTTTTGTGATTCTTGATTTAAAGACAAAAGAGCATAAAAAAATAACTTTTTAAGGAGAAGAAGGGGCTATGCGCTGGAGTAAATTTTTTATTCCTACATTAAGAGAAGACCCCTCTGAGGCTGAAGTAGTAAGCCATAAGTTCTTGTTAAGAGCAGGTATGATAAGAAAACTTGCTTCAGGTATTTATAATTTTTTACCATTAGGTTTTAGAGCTTTAAAAAAGATAGAAAATATTGTCAGACAGGAGATGAATAATGCTGGAGCTTTGGAAATTCTTATGCCGCTGGTTCAACCTGCTGAGCTCTGGCAGGAGACAGGACGATGGAATAATTACGGAAAGGAGCTTTTGAGATTTAAAGATAGAAAGGATCACGATTTTTGCCTTGGCCCCACCCATGAAGAGGTTGTTACCGATATAGTAAGAAGAGATGTTAAATCTTATAAAGATCTTCCTCTTATCCTTTATCAGATTGCAGTAAAGTTTAGAGATGAAATTCGTCCAAGATTTGGAATTATGAGGGCAAGAGAATTTATAATGAAAGATGCCTATTCTTTTGATGCAGATTGGGACGGACTTGATAAGAGTTATCAATTGATGTATGAAACCTATCAAAAGATTTTTTCTAACTGTGGACTTAAATTTAAGGCGGTAGAAGCTCATACAGGTGCTATAGGGGGTGATGTTTCTCACGAATTTATGGTGCTTGCTAAAACAGGAGAAGATGTTATTGCTTTTTGTGAAAAATGTGGATATGCTTCAAATATAGAACTTACTCCAGCTATTTCAGGAGAAAAATATCCTTTTGAGTCTGAAAAGCTGTTGGAAAAAGTCTATACTCCTGGAGTAAGAACTGCTCAGGAAGTAGCAGAATTCTTAGGGTTGCCTGTTTCTAAAATAACTAAAACTTTAATTTACATTCTTGATGAAAAAGAAGCGGTAGCTGTTTGTGTAAGAGGAGATCATGAAGTAAATGAAGTAAAACTTGAAAAGCTTTTTTCTGGCAAGAATTTTAGAATGGCAAATGAAGAAGAAGTAAGAAAAATTGTAGGAGCAAGTCCTGGTTTTATAGGCCCCAAGGATTTGAAGATAAAAGTTATCGCAGATAAAGCACTGGAGGGATATCCCAATTTTGTAATAGGAGCAAATGAAGATAATTATCATTATGTAAATGCTAATCTTGGTTCTACTTTTAAGCCAGACCTTGTTGTTGATCTCAGAAAGGCCACAGAAGGAGATTTGTGTCCAAAATGTGGAGAACCTTTAAAGTTTACAAGAGGTATTGAAGTGGGACACATTTTTAAACTTGGAACAAAATATAGTGAACCTATGAAAGCTACATTTTTAGATAAAGACGGAAAAATGAAGCCATTTATAATGGGTTGTTATGGAATAGGGGTAAGCAGAGTTCTTGCAGCAACTATTGAACAGAATTATGATGAAAACGGAATAATTTTTCCGTGGCAAATTGCTCCTTTTCAAATAGCAGTGCTTTATTTAAAAGAAGAGTTTAAAGAAAATGCAGAAAAAGTTTATAAAAGGCTTTCTCAAAGATGGGATGTAATTTTAGATGATAGAGATGAAAGACCGGGAGTAAAATTTAAAGATCTTGACTTGATAGGAATTCCTGTGCGGGTAATTTTTGGAAAAAATTACGAAAAAAATAAAAAAATTGAGGTAAAGATAAGAAAAACCGGAGAGAGAAAATATGTTAGTCCTGAAGAGCTGGAAATTTTTATAAATAGGTTTGAAAATGAAAAAGATTAAAGTTTCAGAACTTGCTAAAAGATTAGATGGAAATTTTATTGGTGAGGATTTTGAAATAGAAGGAATAAATGCCATCCCCTTGGCTAATGAAAAAGAATTGATTTTTGTAGATTCTTTAAAAAGAGTAGCTGAAGCTCAAAACTCGAAAGCTGGAGCAGTTCTTTGTTCAGAGGGTTTTTCTCAACACTTTGTGAATAAATCAGTAATAGAAGTAAAAAATGTTAGAGTGGCTTTTGCAAAAATTACAGAAATCTTTAAAAAGGAGATAGAATCCAGATGGGGTATAAGTTCTCAAGCCATTGTGGAGGAAGAAGTTCTTATAGAAGAGCCGTGTTTTATATATCCTTGGGTTTATATTCAGAAAGGTGCTAAAATAGGAAAAAATGTAGTTATTTATCCGGGGTCGTTTATAGGGGCTTATTCAGAAATTGGTGAAAATACAACAATTTATTCTAATGTAGTGATTTATCCTTATACTAAAATCGGTAAAAATTGTATAATTCATGCAGGGGTAGTTATTGGAGCTGATGGATTTGGTTTTGCACAAGAACAAACAGAAGATGGTTACAAAAATATAAAAATTTATCATTTTGGAAGTGTAGAAATCGGAGATGAAGTAGAAATAGGAGCAAATACGACCATTGATAGATCTGTTTTTGGAAAAACTATTATAGGAGAAGGAACTAAAATCGATAATTTAGTTCAAATAGGACATAATGTAAGGGTGGGAAAACAAAATATTCTCGTTTCTCACACAGCTATTGGAGGAAGTGCAGTTTTAGAAGATTATGTAATGCTTGCAGGACAGGTTGGAGTAGCACCTTATAGTAGAATAGGAAAAGGAGCTAAGGTAGCGGCAAAATCTGGAGTTTCAGGAAAAATTTCTCCAGGAGAAGAAGTAGCAGGTATACCTGCTATAAGGTCAAGTATCTGGAGAAGAGCGGTAGTTATCTTTGCTAAACTACCTGACCTTTATAAAGAAATTAAAAGGCTTTTATCTAAAAAGGATTAGATATAATCTCTAAGTGCAGCGGCTGCAGCTATTGCTCCTTGAGTATTGACAACCTTTACATATTCTGGATCAAAATCATCAGAAAATTTAATATGTTTTTCCAGCTCAGACTTTTGATATAAACAAGCTCTATATTAAGTTTTATAATGATAAAGGAAAT
>JAGGXL010000118.1 GCA_021163085.1 Thermodesulfobacterium sp.
AATTAACACTTCTTATGGCAACAGATATAAAAAAGATAGAACCATATAATGATAGAATAAAAGTTTTTTTTAAAGATGGTAAAGAGGAAATATATGACCTTATTTATTACTGTTTAGGAGGGACTACACCTAAAAATTTTTTAAAAAGAATAGGAATTGAGTTTAATGAAAATGGAGAACCTTTAATAGATGAGTTTTTTGAGACCAATTTACCGAAAGTTTTTTTATCTGGAGATATTGCTTTAAAGCAAGGAAGTATAATGAAAGCTTTCAATTCAGCTCATACTGTTATAAAGAGGATCAAAGAGAAGTATCTTAAAAGCTAAAAATTTCAGTTTGCCAATTTTAAAATAAGAATTTATATTTATAAGTATAAGCCGGCGTAGCTCAGTGGTAGAGCAGCTGATTCGTAATCAGCAGGGCATGGGTTCAAATCCCATCGCCGGCTTATTTAATTCAGTAAAAAGGAGGTGAAAATTAAATGAAGCATAAATGGATGGAGCATATGGTTCAAGCTTGGGATGCTTTTATTGAAGAAATGTTTTCTTTTGTTCCAGAAGAGAGTAAAAAACATATTAAAAACGCAAGAAAGGAAATACTGCTTGCCTTAAAAAGTGTTATAGAAAAGAGGATCGAAGAACTGGAAAAAGGCAAAAAAGAGATTAAAAAAGTAAAGGTTGAGAAGAGTTAAGGACTAAATGCGAATAATTCTTTTTACAGGAAAAGGAGGAGTAGGTAAAACCACTCTTTCAGCAGCAACAGGTACTTATCTCTCAGAGCTTGGTAAAAAAGTTTTAGTTGTTTCTGTTGATCCTGCTCATTCACTTTCTGATGTATTAGAGGAAGATGTAGGGCCAGAACCAAAAAAAATTTTTAATAATTTTTATGCTCAAGAAATAGATGTTTATTACTCAATAGAGAAATTTTGGGGAATTTTAAAGGAATATTTAAAAAGTCTTCTTAAATGGCAGGGAATAGATGAGATTTTAGCTGAAGAGATGTCAGTTTTGCCTGGTATGGAAGAAGTTTCTTCATTTTTGTGGATAAACAAGCATGTAGAGGATAAAAAGTTTGATGTTATTATTGTTGATTCTGCACCTACTGGAGAAACATTAAGATTTCTTAGTCTTCCAGATGCAGCAAGCTGGTGGATAACTAAAATACTTCCTTTACAAAGAAAACTTATGAAATTTATAAGACCTGCAGCCAGAGTAGTTACTGATATGCCTCTTCCTGAAGAGGAAACATACGATGCATTAGAGGATCTTTTCCGACAGGTTTATAACCTTTATTATCTTTTGCAAAACCAAGAAATTTCTTCTGTAAGATTAGTGGTTAATCCTGAAAAAATGGTAATAAAAGAGACAGAAAAAGCTTTTACATATCTTCATCTTTTTGGCTTTCCTGTTGACGGTATTTTCATAAATCGGGTAGCTGAAAAGGAAAATCCATTTTATAAAATTCAAAGAAAATATATAGAAAGAATTATAAAAAGTTTTGAACCAACCCCGATTTTTATGATTCCACAGCTTTATGAAGAAATTTTGGGTTATGAAAAACTAAAAGAATTTGGGAAAAGGGTTTATCAGAACAAAAATCCTGCTGATATATTTTATAAGGATAAACCTTTTGAAATCCTGGAAAAGAACGGAGAATACATTTTAAAGTTAGCTTTAAAAGAAATCCCACAAGAAGAGCTTGAGGTTTATCAAAAGGATGAGGATTTAATTATTAAAATTGGAAATCATAAAAGGCATTTTTTCCTTCCAAGGGTATTGCTAAACAAAGAAATAAAAGGTGCAGTTATTAAAGAAAATTTTTTAGAGATAGGATTTAGTTAAGCTTCTTTTTTTATTCCAAAAATCAGGTAATTTTTCTATATAAATTGATGTGCTTGGAAATGCAAAAGAAGCACCATTCCTTTCAATAATTTCCATAATCTTTAAATTGACATCCTCTCTTATAGCTAAATATTCTTCCCATTTAGCAGTATTTGTAAAACAATATATAAATATATTTAAAGAACTATCTCCAAAATCTGTAAAATAAACCATTAAAAGTTGATCTTTGGCAATTCTTGGATGAGTTTTTAACATATCTCTGATTTCATTAAGTATTTTAACCATTTGTTCTCTTGTTGTGCTATAGGTTACCCCTATAATCATTTTTATTCTTCTAACATTTCTTCTGGAAAAATTTTCTAAGGATTGGTTGGCAAGTATTTGATTGGGGATAATGATTAAGCTTTTTTCAAAACTTCTTATTTTACTTGATCTTAGTCCTATATCTTCTACAATTCCTTCTACATCACCTATTTTTATCCAATCTCCAACCTTCATAGTTTTATCTACAAGAACTGTTAAACCACCAAAGAGATTTGCTGCAGTATCTTTAGCAGCAAGAGCAAATGCAAGACCACCAAGTCCCAAGGAAGCAATAACTGCACTTATATTTATTCCCCATTCCTGAAGAATAGCTAAAACTCCAATTCCAATAGCAAAAATTTTTAGAAGCTTTATTAAAAAACTTCCCAGCTCTTTAGCTATTTCTTCTCCAAACTTTTCTGTAAATCTATAGATATAAATGCTTAACCCAACCACAAGATTATACAAAGTCCAAGAAATAACAATGATAATCAAGCTTTTAATAAGTTTGGCAATTATGGTGTGTTCCATCCCGAGTATAAGAAAAGCAACAAACAAACCAACTATTATAATTAAAAAACTAAGAGGTTTGGAAGTAATATTTATAAGTAAGTCGTCTAACTCAGTGGAACTCTTTTTTGCTAAGCGTTCCACAAATCTTACTACTACCAGAATAAAAAACTTTCTTAAAAAAAGAGAAAGGAAAACAGCCAGTAATGCTAAAACAAGCTTGTAAAGAGGTATGCCAAATATTACATAATTTAAATAATCTGTTATATTTTTTAAAAAATCTATTAAACCTTCCATAGGAAACCCCTCACTTGATTTTCCTTAGTCTTACAGCAAAAAAACCATCAAGATTGTGTTTGTGAGGAAAGGTTTTTAAATATAATTCATCCTCTATAAGTTCTCTGATTTTTATTCCGCAAATTTTTTCAAGCACAATCAAAGGATTTTCCATTTCAAATTCCGGATGATTTTCTAAAAATTTTTTAACAACTTTTTCATTTTCCTCTGGCTCTAAACTGCAGGTTGCATAAACCATAATTCCTTTAGGTTTAAGAAAAGAAGAAAGTCCTTCAAGGAGTCTAAGCTGTTTTTCTGGAATTTTTACAAAGTCTTCTTCTTTTCTTGCCCATTTTATATCTGGATGTTTTCTAATTACACCTGTTCCTGTGCATGGAGCATCAATAAGAATTCTATCAAAAAGAGGGGTTTTTAGCTTAGGAAGTTCTTCTACCACATCTCCTTGAAAAACTTTTGGTTCTTTAAGACCAAGTCTTTGAAAGTTCTCTTTTAATTTTTCAAGTCTCCAGGGATAAAGGTCAAAAGCCCAAACAATTCCTTTATTTTCCATTAATTCAGCAATATGTGTGGTTTTTCCCCCAACTCCTGCACAGGCATCAAGAATTTTTTCTCCTGGTTTTGGATTTAAAAGAAAAGTAACCAGCTGGCTTGCAGAATCCTGAACACTTATCCACCCAAAGTGATAAGCCTTTAATTCTGTAACTTTACCTCTAAATCCATCCAGAATAATTCCTGCAGGGCTATAAGGACAGGCTTTGGGCTGTGGAACTTCTTCTTTTTGCAAAAAGGTTAAAAAGTTGTTTCTGCTTACTTTTAAGGTATTTACCCTTATTACTAAAGGAGGTCTTTCATTGCTTGCTGAAAGCAATTTCTCTGTTTCTTCAAAACCAAATCTATCAAGCCATCTTTTTACAAGCCACTCAGGAAAAGAATATTTTATAGAAAGATAAAATACTGGATTAAAATCCGGTGGTTCAGGAAGATTATTTTTATTTTCTGCGATTTTATGTAAAATTGCATTAACTAATCCTTTTATCCATTCTCCTCTTTTTCTATGAGAAAGAATTTTTAAATTTTCAGCAAGAGCAACCCTTTCTGGTATTCTTGTATAAAGTATCTGGTAAACACCCAAGCGTAAAATGTTTCTCACTTCTGCATCCATTTTTTCTAAAGGATGGTCTGAAAAACGAGAAATAACAAAATCTATATAATAAAGATATCGAACTACTCCATTAACAAGTTCTCCTACAAGAGCTCTATCTCTTTCATCAGGAAGCACACTTTTGGTTAAAACTTGAGAAAGGATTTCATCTAAAAGTGGTTTTCCTTTTTCCCAACGAATAAGAATTTTTAAAGCAACTGCCCTTGGATTAGTTTTAGGGAGTCTTGGCATGATTTAAAAATTAGCTCCATTGCAAAGCAAGTTGTTTTAAAGAAAAAAGTCGGTCTCTTAAAATAGCAGCTTTTTCAAATTCATAATTTTTAGCTGCTTCTTTCATTTCCTTTTCAACCTTTTCAATTTCAGCTTTTAAAGATTCTAAGCTTTCAAAAACTTCAGTAGTTTCTACTATCTTTTCTAAATTCACAAAATCAGCTTCAACCATTCTCATAAGTGGATCATCAAGAGATTTTACCACGCTTTTAGGAGTTATACTATGTTTTTTATTATATTCTTCTTGAATCTTTCTTCTTCTCTCTGTTTCTTCTACAGCTTTTTTTATAGCTGGAGTAATGGTGTGAGCATAAAGTATAGCTGTTCCATTAACATTTCTTGCTGCTCTTCCTATCATCTGGATAAGGCTTCTTTCAGATCTTAAGAATCCCTCTTTATCAGCATCAAGTATAGCTATTAAAGAAACTTCAGGAAGATCCAGTCCTTCTCTTAAAAGATTTATTCCTATTAAAACATCATAAACACCCTTTCTCAAATCCCTTATAATTCTTGCTCTTTCCAGAGTTTTTAAATCTGAGTGCATATAGCAAGCTTTTATTCCAAGTTCTTTATAATAATCTGTTAATTCCTCTGCTAATCTTTTTGTAAGTGTGCATACTAAAACCCTTTCCTTAGCTTCTATTCTTTTTTTGATTTCAAAATAAAGATCTTCTACCTGATTTTCTGAAGGTCTTACCTCTACTTTTGGATCAAGAAGTCCTGTTGGACGAATAATTTGTTCTATAATTCTTCCTTCTGCCTTTTCTATTTCATAATCTCCTGGAGTTGCTGAAACATAGATAACCTGATTAATTCGCTTTTCAAATTCTTCAAATGTAAGAGGACGATTGTCAAGTGCAGAAGGGAGTCTGAACCCATATTCTACAAGTGTTTCTTTTCTACTTCTATCTCCTCTATACATCCCTCTTAATTGAGGAATAGTTATATGGCTTTCATCTATAAAAAGGAGAAAATCATCTGGAAAATAATCTAAAAGAGTATATGGGGGTTCTCCTGGTTTTCTTCCATCTAAGTATCTGCTGTAATTTTCAATACCTTTACAGTAACCGACTTCCTCAAGAAGCTCTAAATCATAAAGTGTTCTTTTTTCAAGTCTTTCTGCAAAGGTATAAAGTCCTTTACTTTTAAAGTATTCAACCCTATCTTTAAGTTCTTTTTTTATTTCCTCTATTGCCCATTTAAGTTTATCCTCAGAAGTGACATAATGGCTTGCAGGGAAAATTACGATATTATTTACTTTTCCAAGAGTTTTACCTCTAAATGGGTCAATTATTTTTATTTCTTCTATCTCATTATCCCAAAGACTTACTCTTACAGCTCTTTTTTCTTCATTAGACGGGAAAATTTCAATTATATCACCTCTTACTCTAAAAGTGGCACGGATAAAATCCATTTCAGTTCTTTCATAATGCATTGTTACAAGAACTCTTAAGAGTTCATCTCTTCTTATTTTAGCTCCAACTCTTAAATAAAGATGTTTTTGAAAATACTCCTCAGGGGAACCAAGTCCATAAATGCAAGAAACACTTGCTACAACGATTACATCTCTTCTTGAAAGAACAGCAGCAGTAGCTGAATGTCTTAGTCTATCTATAAAATCATTAATAGAGGCATCCTTTTCAATGTAAGTATCAGTTATAGGAACATAGGCTTCAGGCTGATAATAATCATAATAAGAAACAAAATATTCTACTGCATTTTCAGGAAAAAGCTTTTTAAATTCATTAT
>JAGGXL010000097.1 GCA_021163085.1 Thermodesulfobacterium sp.
ATCTTCCATCAGCTGTAATTCTTAATCTATTACATTTATGACAAAAGTGCTCAGATACAGGAGAAATCAAACCGATTTTACCTTTAGCGTCTTTCCATTTAAATACCTTTGCTGGTCCTCCACCAAAGGAAGATGCGGGAACTAATTCAGAAAAGTTTTCTAAAATTTTTTTAATTTCTTTTACCGTAACCACATGCTTTTCATCCCATAAGCTATTTTTTCCTATAGGCATAAATTCTATAAATCTAACTTCTACAGGTTTATCTAAGGTAAGCTTTGCAATCTCTAAAACTTCATCATCATTAAAGTCTTTTATTACAACCGTGTTTATTTTGACAGGATTAAATCCTAACTCCAATGCTATCTCAATGCCCTCTAAAACCTTCTCAAAAGCCGGAACTCCTGTCAATTTTTTAAACTTATCTTTATTGAGGGTATCTAAACTTATGTTAATTCTTTTTAAACCAGCTTTTTTTAAGCTTTCTCCTAAAGTTTCCAGAAAAAATCCGTTAGTAGTAAGACTTAAATCTGTGATCCCATTTATCTGACTAAGTTTCTGGACAAGAAATTCTATATTTCTTCTTAAAAGTGGTTCACCACCAGTTAATCTTATTCTTTTCCCACCTAATTTAGCAAATACCGTAGCTATTTTTTCTATTTCTTCAAATCTTAAAATTTCTTTGTGTGGAAGCCATTTCCAGTTCTGATGGGTAAAACAATATATACATTTAAAATTGCATCTATCTGTTACAGATATCCTTAAGTATTCTATCTTTCTTCCTAAATGATCAACTAACATGTAGATGCTCCTTATACCAGGTTCTTGTTTTATTGAAAGTTTCAATAATCTGAGATTGTTTATAATCGGGATAAGTCCAGGGAAGTTCTGTAAAAGTTTTGTTCTTAAATATCAAAGTAACCTCGGCATATACTCCTTTACCTAAGTATACTCTATGAGCATAGTCTTTAAAGGTTGAAAGAACTACTTTAGAGAGACCTAAGTATCCCGGGTCTATATTCACAGTTCTGTTACCCGAGGGTTCAGCCAGTTTTCTTTCAATTTCGTAACATTTATGTTTCAGCTCAATTAAATAATCAGGGGGTTTTAATTTTTCAAAAAAATAAAAGCTTTTCTTTAGTTCTTCTCCCATTTCTTTGGAGTAGTATGAAGTAAAAGCCGAAAAATCATAGATTTCGGATTGAAGAATTGACTTTCCAAGCTCAATTTCTAAAATGTCCAGCACTTTATTCCATAAATCTAAATTTTTACCAGTTATAGCAATAAAATAAAGTTGAGGGGCAGGGGGGTTAGGGTGACTCATTTTTTTCTGAAGAAGAAAGGTTTATAGCTTCTTCTATTAACATTACAGGAATATCTTCTACTATAGGATAAAAGAGTTTACATTTTTCACAGTAAAATCCTTCTTTTTCATTATACATTTTATATATCAACTCACCTTTACACTTAGGACAGGCTAAAACCTTTAGATATTCCTGAATCTTTGCTTTTTCCATAGGGATTTTTTAATAATATCACTTTTTAAGCTTTGTGCAAACATGGAAAGTTTTAGGGATAAGAAAAGTATTTAAAGAATTGGCTGAAGTATTTTTTTGATAATTTCCAAGAAAGTCTTGGTAGCTTCTAATATTTTTTCTTCATCAGAGGTATCAGAAAAAAGGATATTTTTAATTTTTTCTATTTTGGGTATATCTTCAGAATCCAAAGATTCTAAAGTTTTTTCCCAAAGTTCCTCAAATTCTGGAGATTTTTCAGGAGGAGTTATATAGGAAAGAGCCCATACAGCCTTCATTCCCAGTTTAAAAATTTCCTGGGCTCTTTTTTGAAGCTCTGCAAGATTGTTTTTTAATTTTGGTAAATCTTTAAATAAGTCTAAAGCGTATCTGTAATAGCTTTTTGCTCTTATATAGTAAGCCATTTAAACAGTTGATTAACCAATTCTTTCCAGATATTTTCCTGTTCTGGTATCAACTTTTATTATATTACCCTCGTTTATAAAAAGAGGGACCTGAATTACAAGGCCTGTTTCCAGCTTAGCAGGTTTGGTAGCAGAACCAACCGTATCACCTCTTATTCCTGGCTCGGTTTCCACAACTTTAAGTTCTACTGTATTAGGTAACTCAACACTTACTATCTTGCCTTTGTAGTAAAGCACATATACATTTAAATTTTCTTTTAAGTACTTAGAAGCCTCTCCAAGTTCTTCTTCATTAATATATATCTGGTCATAATCTTCCATATCCATAAAAACATACTGATTACCATCTTTATATAAGTACTGCATTTCTTTTTCTTGAAAATCAGGTTCTTCAAAACGTTCTCCTGCTCTGAAATTTACTTCTAAAACTTTACCTGTAGCAAGATCTTTAAGTTTTGTTCTTACAGTTGGTTGGTTTTTAGAAACTTTTACATGCTGGAATTCTATTATCTCATAAAGTTTGCCTTCCCATTCAATCTTTAACCCTCTTTTAAAATCTGAAGTTGTATAAGCCATACCATCTACTCCTCCTTATTTTTTTCTAAAAATGAAGGAAGGGGAGTGGCCCATGCTTCATCATCAAAATACAATTCTTCCAAGTTTTTAGGAAGTGGTATATTAAGTATCTTGGGATCTTCAACAGCCTCAAATCTTATGAAACAAGATTTATACCAATCTACACTTGGTAATTCTAAATCAAATTCTTTCATTATACGATAGGTGCGATAAAAATCTTCCCACTGATTTTCTTCTTCTGGATAAGTAGTGAAGTCTCTTAAAATATCAGTGATAACAAAACCAGACTCTATGAGAAATTTTTCAAAGTCATGCCACTTTTTCAAAGAAGCCTCTCTGTGAGTAAAACCCATATATCCCACCGAACCCTCACCTTTTAAAGCACTGATGCACCTGTTGATAAAGAGTTTTAGACCCTTTTGTGTTTCTACAGGATCAGTAACAAATACATCAAATTTTTTCTTTAATTCTTCAGGAAGATCCTGAATTACATTATAGTTGTATATCTCCAAGTTTGTATATCCTATTTTCTCAGTTTTTTCCTTAATAAATTTATTAATTCTTTCATCAATCTCTACCACCACAATCCTTTTAGGAAGACCGGTGAGAGCCATACTCAAAGAGATAAGGTCATCATCTCCCAAAATAAAAATTTCTGTATCTTCCAGATCGCCCCTTTCATAAATAAATGCAGTTCTTTTTAAGGTATCTTGTGGTCTTATAAATCCTTGATCAAAATCACTGGTTGGAAGAGGTCTATCTTTGACAATTTCTAAAAATTTATCCAGAATTTCTTTCCAATAAGAATCTTTGGAAAACGGAGAACATAAAAGACATCCTGAATCATTATAAGGAAAAGCATTGACATTATCAGTTATATAAAAAAAAGGTTTTTTGTATTCTACAAGGTTTTCATTTATTAATTCTTTAATAGCCTGGAGAAAAGCGGTTATATGAGAATCTTGATAGTTTATCAACTCCCAGAAAGTAGATGGTTTTTTAATAAGCTGTCTCAAAATTTGTTTTTTTATTCTTTCTAATTCTTTCACAATAACCCCTTAATTTTAAAATTTATTAAAGATTTTTAAAAAAGAGCTATATCTAAAAGATTATTTGGCACTTGAAGGAAAATTGGTTGCGGGGGTGGGATTTGAACCCACGACCTCCGGGTTATGAGCCCGACGAGCTACCAGACTGCTCTACCCCGCGTTCTTAAACTCATTTTAAAATATAATAAAATTTCCTGAGTTGTCAAGAACTCTATTAATTTTCTCAAAATTTTGGAAATTTTTAAAAATAAATTATAATATAATAATGAAAGTTCCGCACAGAAAAAGTGTAATCTTATTAGAAATATTTCTTATATTAATCTTATTCATTTATTTTATATTTCTTAAAAATACAAAAGATACACAAGTTAATCTAATACTTGAAAATTATCTTGAAAAAGAAAAGAAACATCTTCGATATATGAATTATTTAATAGGAATTAGACAAAAGTACTACTTTGAACATAACGAAATTCAAAAAGCCATTGAATTATTTAAAAGAGCTACAGAAACCAAAAATATTTGTGAAAAAGGCCGTTTAAGAAAAAAGATTTATTATACGCTGTTTCCCTTATATCAGGCCTTCAAAAAAGAAGGCAATAGAGGCATTCAATTTCATACGAAAGATGGTAAATGTTTTCTCAGAATGCATATTCCTGAAAAATTTGGAGATGACTTAACCAGTATAAGACCATCTATAACTTATGTCGAAAAGCATTTAAAAACCCTGGTCAGGATTTGAAATTGGTAGAACCTTAAGTGGATTTAGATATATGGTTCCTGTTATTTCTAAAGGTAATTATATAGGAAATATGGAAATTATTTTATTTACTAAATACTTTATTAAAGTTTTAAAAAATTTAGAAGGTTCAGAGAAAAAGATAATATTTATTGTAAATGGAGATACTTTAAAAGAAAAGCTTTCTTCTGATGGATGGAAAAATTATATAAAATCTCCTATTGAAGGTTGGTGGTTTGAAAAAAGATTAATACCTGATAAAGATGAACTTCTTTTTATTACTAAACTCTCTCATGATGAAAAGTTTTTACAGAAATTAAAAATGAACAAAGAAGTAAGTTATTCTTTTAAGGAAAATGATGAATATTATAGAACAATTATATTACCTTTTAAGGAACTAAATAACAAGACTTCAGCCATTATTTTAATTATTAGAAAAAGATGATATAATCCCGGCAATTATTTCTCATACTTATTATATAGATCTACCA
>JAGGXL010000133.1 GCA_021163085.1 Thermodesulfobacterium sp.
ATAAAAATCTTTACCCAAATTTTTATTTATGATAGTTGACTCCTTTGTTAAATTGTTAAAATTTAATGGAAATATTATATCAAAAGTTTAAACTTTTGATAAGGTCTTTATAAAATCTTTTCTTTCTTTTTCTGCTTTCCGAGTCAATTTTCTACCTAAAAAATGTATAGTTGCATTGCCCCAGTTTCCTTTTAATAAGTATTTTAAGGCGCTCTTATAAGAATAAAAACCTTTAAAAAGCCTAAAAGCCAAATTCTGAAGTTCTAAAGGGTTCATATTTTTAGGTTGAAAAACTACATGGTGTCCATCATAATAATCCCAATTGGTAGTTATAATTCTTTTATCTTCCAAAAATTTTTTAAAAAGTATAGTTCCGGGTATAGGAGTTAAAATTAAAAACTGTACCGAATCGAGCCTCATCTTTTTAGAAAAATCTAAAGTAGCCAAAATACTCTCTTTTGTATCGGTATCAGCACCGATTACAAACATTCCATGCAATTTTATGCCATATTTATGAATAGTTTCTACTCCCTCTTTTATTTGAAGAGGGGTTATTCCTTTTTTGTAAAATTTGAGAGTTTCGGGATTAATAGATTCAATCCCTACATAAAGAAAAACGCAGTTACTTCTTTTCATAAGCTTTAATAGCTCTTTGTCTTTATAAACATCTATTCTTACCTGAGAAGACCAAGTTCCTTTAAAATTTTTTCTTATCATTTCTTCAAGCAAGATTTTAGTTCTTTTTTTATTTGCTACGAAGTTATCATCGTAAAAGAAAACATGTTGACCTTTTTTAATATTCTTTAGTTCTTCTAAGACAAATTCATTATCTCTGAATCTATATTTTCTCCCAAACATAGAAACCACACTACAAAAAATACAATTATAAGGGCATCCCCTGGATGTAGAAATAGGATAAATTTTTAATTTGTTGGGATTAAACCCTTCAACCAGGGTATAATCAGGTATAGGAAGATCATTGAGATCTACAAACCCTTTATCTAAGGGATTGTGATAAATCTTACCGTCTTTTTTGTAAGAAAGATTTGGGATAGAAGAAAAATCATTTTTTCCTTTTTCAATGTGATCCATGAGATTTAATAGACTTTTTTCTCCCTCACCTCTTATCACAAAATCTGCATGTGAGAGAGCTTCTTCTGGCAAAAAACTTACATGAGGACCTCCCATGATAATAGTCTTTTTATACTTTTTTTTATAATAACCAGCTAACTTATAAGCTCTATTTGCTGTAGATGTAATGGTAGAGATCATAACAATATCAGCATTTTTAATAATATCTTCATTTAGAGGTGCCCATTCTTCCAGAAAGATTTTAACTTCGTAACCTTTGTTTTTTAAAAGAGTTCCAAGAAGAGGCATAGCTAATCGGGGAAGTTTAAAAGCTGAAAATACATGAGTTTTAAAATTTTTTGGCTCGATTCCAACAACCTTCATAATCAATTAATTATAATATAAAAAAATTTTTTGACAAATTTTGACAAAATTACAAAATAGATTAACTTTATAAAAATAGGTTCACTTTAAAATAAGTGTCGAGGCTAATTGATTGGGGGTTTTATGAGAAGAAAATTGCTTTTTGTTATATTAGCTTTGCTGTTTTTATGCATTAAGGGATTTGCTGAAGATAGTGTTTCAGAGACAAAAAAAGTTTTAATTCTCCCATTTGAAATTTACTCTCAACCTGAATATTCTTACTTAAAAGAAGCAGTGCCAGAGATGCTTGTTAGTCGTTTGTTTTCCCCTTCAAAAATAGAAGTAATAGAAATGGATAAGGTGAGAGAGAAGCTTAAAAATTATGAAAAGATAAACAGAGAATTAGCTGAAAGTCTTGGTAATGAGTTTAAAGCAGATTATGTGATATGGGGGAGTATTACGGTTTTAGGAGAAACAGTGAGTATAGATGCGCAAATAATAAATCTTTCAGGGGAGAAAAAGCCTGCCCAGTTTTTTCAGGAGTTAAAGGATGTTTCTGAAATAATTCCTCAGCTTTCAAGATTTGCTCAGAAGGCAAGAATGTACATAGAGGGAAAAGAAGAGGACTTTTATCGTGAACCTTATTATGCTTTAGCCCTATCTGGGTTAAGCAAAGATCATCCAGAAAGAGGATATTACTATTATGCTCCATATCTTTATCCACAAGCTCCTGTTGAAAGAAAACCAAAGGTAACCAGAGCAAAAAGTCCTTATGGAGATTTTGGAGAAGAAGGATTAACCAGAAATTTGGTAATAGACCTTTCTAAAGGAACCATAGGATGGGCAGAAGACGAAGAAGAAAAAAATAAAAATAATAATGCTACTGCAATGACTCCTAATTATCCACCTATGTATCCTCCTCAACCTTATTATCCTTATTCTCCTCCTCCATATTATTACTACTCTCAAGAAGATGAAGGGATTCTCTCTAAACTATGGTCTCATATATGGCCCTTTGGAGAAAAGAAAAAACCCAAATATTATTCTACTCAAGTGCTTCCTGCTCCTCAAACTTATAATTCTCAACCACCTCAGGTGCAGCAGCAACCTTCAGTAAAAGAATCTCAGAATGTAGAGTCTCAGAGAAAACCAGTCTTTCAGACCCCCACTGTAATAAAAAAAGAGAATCCCTGGAGCTGGGAATAATTAGCAGGTTAAATGAAAAGCGCCTACTACTGTAATATTAGAAGAATAAAGCTCATTAAATCTTCTGACAGCTTTATCAGTTTTGTATGCTTCAACTTTAATTTTTAAACTTTCGGCTTTTCTTTCTACCTCAGGATCAACTTTCATTATTCCGTAAGCTCCAGTTCCTATTATTAAATATTCCACAGGATTTTTCCAGACTTCTTCCAGATCTTCAACCTGTAATCTATGCCCTTCTTTTCTCCACCAATTGGGTAAAATTTTTTCTTCATTCGATGTTTTGATTATAATAAGGTCTTTATTGTAAGTTTTTCCTTTAAATGTAAGACTACCGAAACTATAATGAGAAATCATATTTGATGCCTCTTTAAGCAGCTAAACTAAGTTTTTCTTCTTGTTTAAGAGCTTCTGTGCGATAATGGGTAATTAAGGCATCTATAAACTCATCTAAATCCCCGTCCAAAACTTCTGGAAGATTGTAAACAGTTAAACCAATACGATGATCTGTTACTCTGTTTTGTGGAAAATTGTAAGTTCTTATTTTTTCACATCTTTCTCCTGTTCCCACTTGAGACTTTCTTTCTGTCTGAATTTTTTCATTTTGTTCTCTCAAAGCCAGTTCATACAATTTTGCTCTGAGAATTTTTAAAGCAGTAGCCTTATTTTGATGCTGACTTCTTTCATTCTGGCAGGATACTACTATCCCCGTAGGGATATGAGTAATTCTTACTGCACTTTCAGTTTTATTTACATGCTGTCCACCGTGTCCACTTGCTCTCATAGTTTCAATTTTTAAATCTTCTGGTTTTATCTCAACGGTTACATCATCTACTTCAGGTAAAATAGCTACTGTAACAGTAGAAGTGTGAATCCTTCCAGAAGATTCAGTAACAGGCACTCTTTGAACTCTGTGAACACCACTTTCATACTTTAATCTGCTATAAGCTCCTTTTCCATCAATTTTAGCTATAACTTCTTTAAAACCTCCAAGACCTGTTTCATTTGCATCAAGAATTTCAAATTTCCAGCCCTTTCTTTCTGCATATCTTTGATACATTCTTAAAAGATCAGCAGCAAATAAAGCTGCTTCCTCTCCACCGGCACCAGCTCTTATTTCTAAGATTACGTTCTTTTCGTCATTGGGATCTTTTGGTAAAAGGAGAACAGGTAATTTTTTTTCAAGCTCTTCCAAGCGTTTTTCTAACTCTTTTAAATCTTCTTTTGCAAGTTCTACTAATTCCTCATCTGAATCTTCTTCTATGATTTGTCTGTTTTCTTTTATTTGCTGTAATACCTTTTTATATTCCCTATAGGTTTCAACAATCTCAGAAAGTTCAGAATGCTCCTTAGCTAACTTGGCATAAACCTCGGGTTTGGAAATAATAGAAGAGTCAGAAAGCTTGAGAGAAATTTTTTCAAAATTCTTCTCTATAGTCTCTAATTTTTTTAGATAAAAATTGGCTAACCCCATTGTTTATTTATTTTTTCTCCTGTGTTTGATTTTGCTGTTGCTGTTTATAGTAATCAGCATACTTTTTCATAAATTTTTCGATTCTTCCTTCAGTATCAACGAATTTCATCTCGCCTGTGAAGAAGGGATGGCATTTAGAACAAATTTCAACTTTTATTTCCTTTTTCGTTGATCCTACAGTAAATCTGTTTCCACATGCACACATAACTACAGCATCTTTATAATACTCAGGATGGATATTTTTTTTCATTTCATCCCCCTTTTTAAGATTTAGAAAGTAAAAATACCTATATTTGAAAGTATAACTTAGATTTAAAAAATTTCAAGGAAAACGCCCCTGGAGGGACTCGAACCCCCAACCTACGGCTTAGAAGGCCGCTGCTCTATCCTATTGAGCTACAGGGGCTTTTCTTTAAATTTTAATCAAAATTTTATTTTTGACAAGACCAATTTAAAGGTTTATAATGTTGCAAGTTATGAAGTTGTCTCTGGATTTATTTTTCGAAAGTATAGAAAAAGAAAAAATAGCAGAACTGTTTAAAAATAATTTACCGTGGGAGCCTTTAAAGGTTTTGAAAAGCTATCTTTCAGATATAGTTCTGGAATTGCCCAAGGAGATACCCATAAATATTCCCATTCCTGAGAACTTGTTTTTAACTACAGAAGGAGAGGTAATTCCCTTAAAAGAGTTAAAAAAGCATGAAGAAGAGTATTATTTTAAAGGAGAAAAATTAGAAGGAAGTATTTTAAAAGCAGGAGCAGTTTTAACTGGGGAAAAAATATTTTTTGAAAAAGATGTTATAGTAGAGCCGTTTTCGTTAATTTCTGCACCAGCTTATTTTTCCAGAGGAACACAGATAAGGCATGGTGCTTACATTAGAGGAAGTGTTTATACAGGGGAAGAAGTAGTAATAGGACATACCACAGAAGTTAAAAACAGCATATTTTTAACTTCTGCTAAAGCTTCTCATTTTGCTTATGTTGGAGACAGTATTCTTGGAAGTGATGTAAATTTAGGGGCAGGAACAAAACTTGCCAATTTAAAATTTAATAGAAAAAATATAACCATAACAATTGATAACAAAACCATTAATACAGGGCTTAAAAAATTGGGGGCAATTTTAGGAGATAAGTGTCAAACTGGCTGTAATTCTGTTTTGCAACCCGGGACACTTTTAGGAAAAAAGTCTTATGTTTATCCTGGTAAGACCTGTGGCTCGGGATTTTTCCCACCGGGAACAAAAGTTAAATAATTTAATAATAGGAGGATTTTATGAAAAAGTTACCTTTCATTTTTGCAATTTTTGCAATTTTTATGTTTTTTTCTTTAAATGCTTTGGCAAAAGACAGAATACTGGCTGAGGTTGGTAATTATAAACTTTACGAAAAAGATGTAGAAAAAATGATAGAAGAGGATGTACAGATTCAGCAACTCTTAAAATCAAAACCTGAATTAAAAGATGAAATAGTATTTGCTATAGTTAATAGATGGGTCAATTTATCTTTGCTTGCTCTTGCAGGAAAAAAAGAAGGTATTGATAAAGACCTAGAAATAAAAAAAGAACTTATTGAAATAGAAAAAAATTTGATTGCCAAAGAATATTTTGAGGAAAAGACTGCTAATTTAAAAATAAGTGAGAATCAACTTAAAGAATATTACAATAAAAATAAAGAAAAATACAAAGAGGAAGAGGGAAGGCACGTTAAACATATTTTGATTTATGTTCCTCAGGATGCTGATAGTGCTACAAAAGAGAAATCTTTAGAAAAAGCTAAGGAGATCAGAAAAAAACTTTTAAAGGGAGCTAAGTTTGAAGAAATTGCTCAAAAATATTCTGATGATACTGGTTCCAAGAAAAAGGGAGGAGATTTGGGAATTATTAGGAAAGGCCAAACTATACCTGAATTTGAAAAAGAAATTTTCGATCTTAAGTTAGGAGAGATAAGTCAACCTATAAAATCTCCTTACGGATATCATATTATAAAAGTAGAGGAGATAATTCCTGAAAGAATTCCTTCTTTTGAAGAAATTAAAAACCTGGTTAAACAAGACTATATGCAGGAAAAGAAAGAAGAAATAATGGCGCAGATTTTACAAAAGTTGTACGAAGAATATCAGCCTAAAATTTATTTAAAACTAAATAGAAAAGAAATTCAAAATGAGGGTAAATAATTTATTAGAAGATTTCAAAAAAAAGTTAAGACATCTTAGTTTTTCTGAAAAAGAAAAGTGGTTACTGTATCTTTATTTTCCTTCCTATTTATTGTTTATAGATATAGAGA
>JAGGXL010000127.1 GCA_021163085.1 Thermodesulfobacterium sp.
CAAATTAAAATTAATTTTTAGTCTTTAAATTAAGGAGCTATACTATAATGTCAAAACTTTTTAACCTTCTCCTTTTTATTTTTATCGTTATTTTTCTAATACTTTCAGGAGGTTTTTTGATGAAGGCAAGGGCACAAAGCCTGGAATCTTTAGTATTCAAAGTAAAAGAAAAAAAACTATCAAACGGATTAACTGTATTGTTTTATCCTTATAAGAGAGAAGATGTTGCTACAATCAGGCTTTGTGTAAAAGTGGGGAGCTCCTATGAAGATGAAAAAGAAGCTGGCATAACTCATTTGATAGAACACATGATCTTTAAAGGCACGGAAACCAAAAAACCAGAAGATATAGCAGGAGCGATTGAAGATCTTGGTGGTTATATGAATGCTTTCACTTCATACGATTATACCTGTTATTATGTAGCTGGTCCTTCTAAAATAACTGAAAAGGCCTTGGATATACTTTCTGATGCAGTTTTTCATCCTCTTTTCGATTCTGTAGAATTAGAAAGAGAAAAAGAAGTTGTTGTAGAAGAAATGAAAATGAGACTGGATAATCCTTTTGTTGTTCTCTTTGAAAATATAATGAAGGCTTCTTATCAGAAATATTCCTATAAAAGACCTATCATCGGTTACGAAAATACGGTTAAATCCTTTGAAAGAAAAGATCTTTTAAATTTTGTTGAATCTTTTTATACACCAGAAAATATGGTTCTTATCGTGGTTGGAAATATAAAAGAGGACAAGCTCTTTTCTCTTATAAACAAGTATTTTTCTTCTTTACCAGAAAGAAAACTAAGAAAAATTGTTTTCCCCGCTGAACCCTATACAGAAAAACCAAAACTTGTGTGGGTGGAAAAACCTGTTAAAGAGGGATATTTTGCTTTTACTTTACCTGGGGCATCTTTTAGAGAAGAGGATGCTCCTTACTTAGATTTACTTGCAGAGATTCTGGGAGGAGGGGAATCTTCAAGGTTATATCTAAAACTAAAAAGAGAACTCAATCTGGTAAAAACTATATCAGCTTCTTCTTATACCCCTTACGGACCAGGACTTTTTGAAATATTTGGAACTGCTGACCCACAGAATTTTAAAAAGATTGTAAAGGAAGTAGCTTCTGAACTTGAAAAAATAAAGATTTTTGGTGTAAGGGATGAAGAATTAAAAAAAGCAAAAACCCAGCTTCTTTCGAGTTTTATTTTTTCTTCAGAAAATTCAGAAGGTCTATCAAGTACCCTCGGAAGTTTTCAAATTGTTCGCGGTTCCTATAAAGATATTCTATGGTATCAGGAAAAAATAGAAAGCGCTACTGTGGAAGACCTGATAAGGGTTTCTAAAAAATACTTTAATTTTCAAAAGTTGGTTGCTGGTTTCCTTTCAGAAAAAAAACTCTTTACAGAAAAAGACCTTAGAGAAATATTACAAAACATTAAAACTTCATCTTCTCCAGAAATTTTCACCTTGCAAAATGACCTTAAAGTAATCTTATACCCTCAGAATGATATTCCCTCTGTAGGAGTTACTCTTGCCTTTCCTGGTGGATTAAGATTTGAAACAAAAGAAACGAATGGACTCTTTCAAGCCCTTACCCTTTTATGGACAAGAGGAACAAAAAACTACACTGCAGAAGAGCTTGCAGAGAAACTTGAATCTATTGGCACAACTATTAAAGGGTTTGCGGGAAGAAATTCCTTTGGTTTAAATATAGTCTCTTTATCCTCAAACTTAGAAAAATCTCTGGAATATTTTAAAGATATCTTGCTTAATCCCTCTTTTGAGGAAAAAGAATGTGAAAAAGCAAGGCCTGAGCTTATATCTTTAATATTAAAACAGCAGGATCAACCCCTTTCCTTAGCAGTAAATGAATTTTTAAAAATTTTATTTCCTGATCATCCTTATGGTCTTAATTCTGCAGGAAGCATGGAATTTTACCAGAGCTTTACCTGTAAGGATTTACAAATTGCTTATAAAAAGTTTGTAAGACCTGACAAAGGAGTATTAGTAATTGCAGGAATTTTTGATCCTGAATGGGTAAAAGAAAAAATTAAAAATCTCTTAAAGGACTGGAATATTAAATCTAAAGAAACAATTCTTCAAGAGAAAGAACCTCCCTATCCTGAAAAGCTTGTAAATCATATAGAAAAAGACACCCATCAAACTCAAATCTTACTGGGATTTCAAACACCGGGACTTAATAGCAAAGAAAAAGTAGCTTTAGAAGTCTTAAATGCAGCACTTTCTGGACAAAACGGAAGACTTTTTAGAATATTAAGAGATGAAAGATCCTTAGCTTATGTGGTAACCTCTTTTTTAATCTTTTATCCAAAAAAATCTGCTTTTGTCTTATATATGGGATGCTCTCCTGAAAAAGAAAAATCTGCGATTTCAGGATTCTGGGAAATCTTAGAAGAAATCAAAAAAGAAGGGCTTTCATCTGAAGAAATAGAAAGGGCTAAAAATAGACTTATAGGAAGTCAAAAATTGAGCTTGCAAAGCAATCTTTCTATATCTGAAAACATGGCAATAAATGAGGTATTGGGACTTGGATGGAATTATAGCTCCTTTTATGAAAATCTGGTAAAATCTGTTACACAGGAAGATATAAAATCTATAATTGATACTTTTCTCAAAAAGGATAAGGCTGTATTATTTGTATTAGGAAAAAATTTAGAAAAAAAATGAAAATAGAGAAAATAAGTAATTCAGAAGAAGATACCATCAACCTGGGGGAAAAATTAGGTAAACTTCTCAAACCGGGTGATTTAATTCTTCTTTATGGAGAGCTTGGGTGTGGTAAGACTACCTTTGTAAAAGGGCTGGCTAAAAGTTTAGAAGTTGATCCCGATTTGTATATTACAAGTCCTTCCTTTTCTTTAATAAATATTTACGAAGGTAAATACACCATCTATCATGTGGATCTTTATAGACTAAATACTGAGGAAGTTGAAGATCTTGGTCTCTGGGAATTTTTAAACGACGGCATAGTTATTATTGAATGGGCTGATAGGTTGCAAGAAAATCTTAAAGAAGATTATATAGAGGTTTTTTTTGAGTTTTTAGATTATACAAAAAGAAAAATCATTTTTGTTGGCTACGGAGAATGGCAAGAGCTCCTAAAAGCACTGGATTGGGATGAAGTATAATATTGATAGAAAATTTTTCCAAAAGAACTTTTAATTTTTCATTTCTAAAATAACCATTTAAAAAGGTTTCCCTAATTTCAGACCTTTTTAAAAATTCCTTTAATGCCTGTATCACACCACCTGCTATATAAATTCCACCCTCAGGCAGACTGTAAAAAGCCAGCTGGGAAACTTTTCTTCCCAAAAGTTCAAAAAATTTTTTTATTACTTTTAAGGCTTGAGGATTATTAGCTTTAGCTAGTTCAGTTATCTTTTCTGGAAAAACAACCTCATTAAAATAATATTCATACCAATAACTTAATGCTTTGCCTGATAAAGCCTTTTCCCAGCTCAATTCTTCTTTCTTTTTTTTTAAAAACTTTAAATAATTAAATTCTTCCTCATTTAAAGGTGAAAAAAATATATGTCCTCCTTCTGTAGGCAATATAATTAGTGGTTTTTCTTTAACCAGTATTGCTTCTCCCAAACCTGTTCCAGGAGCAATAAAAGCCTTTGGCTCCTTTTTAAGCTTTTTACCACTTTTTACATCTAAAATCTTATCTTTTTTTAAAAGTAGTACACTTGCAGCTAATGAAACAAGATCATTTATAAGAATTGCTTTTTCAAATTTAAAAAGTTTTTTTAATTTCCTAACTGAAACCTTCCAATTTAGATTCGTCAAATAAGCACAATCTCTAACCACAGGACCAGCCACAGCAAATATTGCTGTAGTTGGCTTTTTTTTGACACCTATTTCTGAAAAATAATTTTCAACTAAGGTATATATATCAGGGAAATTTTTACTTTTATAAACCCTTAAGTTTAAAAAATTTTTTTTATCTTTCTTAACTAAAGCTAACCTTGATTTTGTTCCTCCTATATCAGCAATTAATATCATTTTCCTTATTTTTTCTTAATTTTCTCATAGTGTTTGTCAAATAATTCTATAATTTTTTGGGTTAGATCTAACTCATCAGAAACATAATAAATTCCAGGTTGATTTTTTTCTAAAATAAGATCATATTTTTCTACTTTGACAAATTCATCTATGACCTTTTCTAATTCTTTAAACACAGGATCTAACATTTTCTTTTCGTATTCCTTCATTTCGTACTGAGCATCTTCCTGCATGGTTTTAAGTTCTCTTAACATTTTTTGATATTCTGATTGCTTTTTTTCTCTAACCTCTTGTGACCAAAGAGAGCTCTTTTTTTCTATTTCATCTTTTAAATCCTGAATTTTTTGAGCTTTTTCCTGAATTTTTACAGAAAGCTCATTATATTTTTGTTGAAGCTTGTTCATTACCTCCTTACCATATTTTGAATTTTTAACAACTTTCTTTACATCTATTACTCCAATTTTTAGGGTATTGGTATTTTGAGCATAAACACATTTTATTAACCCAAACACAAACACAAAAATTAAAAAAAGTTTTAAGTAATTTCTATGCATCTTATTAAACCTCCTCTTAAAAATTTATTTAATAATTACAAAATCAACTCTTCTATTAAGTGCCCAGCACTCTTCATTACTTTCA
>JAGGXL010000087.1 GCA_021163085.1 Thermodesulfobacterium sp.
ATGGTTTTTTGGGTAAGTCTACACCATTTTTATTTCCAGTCAATCCCTTTTACAAATTCCCTATTATTCACAAAAAAGCTACTACTATTCTTCCCTCTCTACTACCCCACTAAATTTTACACTAACTGGAAATGTGGTTTTTAGTCATTCAACAGAAATTGGGAAGAAATGTTTATGATTTTTTTCTTATTTAAAATTAAAGATAGGAAATGGTCACCAAAAAGAGTATATTTAGATGGATACCCCAACGCTTTCTTGAAACTTTCTTGTGCTTTTTTAGGAATTATCTCATCAAACGAAGAAGAAAAAAGGGTTACTTTTACTCTTTCTTTTAAAAGATGGCAAAAGCTTAAAGGGTCAAATAAGAAACACTCTTTTTTAGGCTTAATTTTTCCCAATAAACTTATATCTTTTAATTCTTTAACAAATTCTTTATGAAAACTGTAAATTTCTTGGCATTTCTTTTTATTACATCCATAAAGATGATGAGTTCTTTTATAATTTTTTCTCAAAAAAGGCAGGGAACTTTCCCAGATAATATAAACAAAGCCTCCAGCTGTATTTATCAAAATTGCTTTTTTAATTCTTTTATCAACTGCAGATACAATTGTAGCAATTATACCTCCCAGACTTATCCCCAAAATAGAAAAATCCCCTAAGTAGCCTTCTTTTTCCAAACAATCAAGAGAAGCTCTTGTATCCACTACTGCCTGACGGAAACTATCAAAGACTTCAAATAGATTATCACTGAAAAAATTATTTATTTCTTTTTTACGCAGATAATGAAAAGGTAAAATTATGAAAAATGTGGGAATGCCTTTCTGAGAAAAGAGTGAAGAAAAATTTTTAAAGAAACCAAAATGATAATTTCCTGAGCCGTGAAGAAAGATTAAAGCTTTTTTTGTTTTTAGTTGATGAGGAAGAAATAAAAAGCCAACAGCTTTATCAGGGTATTTTTTAAAAGGACTTTCAAATTCTATTATGTATTCTTTAAAAACTCTATTCTCCTTTAAAAGCTTTTTTCTGTAATTCTTTTCAAAAGAATAATCATAAAACATTATTTTTCTTTATGAAAAATTGAATAGATTAGGGGAACTAAAACCAGGGTAACTAAACTTGACAAAAGAAGTCCTCCAATAGATGTAATTCCAAATGCCTGCCAGATTTCTCCTCCCTGACCTCTTCCCAAAGCTAAAGGGAGCATACCAAAAATTGTGGTGAAAGAGGTCATTAAAACAGGTCTTAATCTGTGGCGTCCAGCAAGTTTTATTGCTTCAAGTAAATTTAATCCTCTTGCTCTTAAAATATTTGCATAATCAACCAAAACTATAGCATTATTTACCACAACACCTACAAGCATGATAACTGCCATAAATGTTACTATGGAAAAATGAGTTTTTGTCAAAAGCAGTGCCCAGATTACTCCTACAAAGGCAAAAGGAACAGAAAAATAGATTATGAAAGGAGTCTTTAAAGATTCAAATTGCCCTACCATAACCATATAAACTAAAATCATTCCAATAACCAAAAGCAGACCCAAATCAGAAAAGGTTTTCCTCTGCTCTTCAGCCTCTCCTCCAAAATTAATCTCAATATCCTTGGGAATATTTAATTTCTTAAGGACTTTCTCAATATCTTTTTTAACATCACTCATTGCCCTTTTATAGGTATCACAGCCAACACTTATAATTCTTTCCCTGTTTTTCCTGTCAATCTGAACAGGACCTAAACCCATATTAACCTCAGCAAAGGTCTTTAACTTAACCAATTTACCGCCCATTGTAGGCACAGGAATTTCTCCAATGTCATCCAGACTGTAACGCTGTTTTTCTTTTAACTGCAAAAATATATCAAAATCGTCTCCTGCCTCTCTGAATTTGGTAGCCTCGTACCCATAAAAATAAGTCCGCAAGGTTTGAGCTAAAACAGCAGTATTTATCCCTAAAAGATTTGCTTTTTCTCTATCAATATCTATATGCAATTCTAACCGTGGTCTTTTGAAAGAACTTCTTACATCTACTACCCCTGGGATTTTTCTCATCTCCTTTTCTAACTTTTCTGCATACTTTTGCAATTTATCTAATTCTGAACCTATAAACTCTACCTCAATCTTTCCCTTACCTGCCATAAATACTTGTTTTATAGGAGTGGTCGCAATTACTTTTAAACTTTCAATACCAGGGATTTTCTCAATCTCTTTTCGCAGAACATCAGCAATCTCATAAACACTTCTTTTTCTCTCTGTTCGGGGGACAAGCTTAGCCCCTACCTCTCCTACATTAGCGCCCTCCTCAAATCCTAAAGCCACACCGATTCCTTTCTCTGACTCTCCTAAAAATCCGTAATAGGTCTTTCTTTCCTGAGGCAGGACATTTTCTTCATAAATTTTACTTATTTTCTTCACTATCCTGTCGGTTTCTTCTAATCGGGCAGATGGACTTAAAGCAAATCTTATATCTATATCTCCTGTATCTACATTGGGAAATAAATCCTGCCCGATAAAGCGAGCCAAAAAAATACTTACAAAAAATACTGTTATAAGAGAAGTTAAAATTTTCTTTTTATGAGAAAGTGCATAATCTAAAATCTTTACATAAACAGCCTCAATCTTTTTAAAAAACTTTTCTCCCAAAAGATAAAATTTAGAAAGTTTATTTTTCTCAGTATATGTCTCTTTTTTAATCCATTTTGAGGCAAGCATCGGAGTTAAGGTCAAGGCTACAAAAAGAGAAGAAAAGATAGTAATTGAAACCACAAATCCTAACTGCTTAAATATAATACCTGCCAGTCCTGTTACAAAAATCAAAGGAATAAATACACAGACTGTAGTTAAG
>JAGGXL010000105.1 GCA_021163085.1 Thermodesulfobacterium sp.
CAACTTCAGCTTTTTTGCTCTTTAAATGAGAAAAATATTATTCTTTCTCATCATCTAAGAAAGCAGAAAGTTGAGGGAAAAGAGAACAGATTTGACCTTTATCACAAAGTGCGGGGTGCCTCTTCTTTTGTGAATAACTGTAGGGCGGTTTACCTTGCAATCAAAGAAGGAGAATATGATCTTAAAGTTAGGACTCTAAAAAATAATTACGGTTCTGTAAATAATGATTTTTTAATCACTAATCTGTTTAGCTTTGAAGAACCATTACCTATTGAAATTAAAAAAATATCCCAAGAGGTAGAAGATGTTTCCTCAAATAAAGGAAGAGACAAATCACTTGCATGATGGTGAAATTTTTGTTTATCACAGGGTGTTAAAGTTTCCTCCCTTTCCAGCTAAGAAAGTTACTTTTTATGAACATCTTTTAAAAGACGGTAAAGCAATCATGGAATCTTTAATCCCAGTAAATGTAAAGGATTGGGAAAAATTTCTTGCTGTTCTCTATCTCCAACAGAAAAATTCTCATAAAGTGATAATGAAGGAAATGAGGACACAAATAGGAGATGGTTGGGAAGAAGTAGTAGTTTTAGGTTTTTGGCTTAAAGATGTGGCCCAAATTTTAAATTCTCACGATTATCCAAATATAGTCAAGGCTTTTGAAAATCTTTGTAAAATAACCTTAAAATATGTCTTTTACAAGAAAAATAAAGAGCTGCTTACTCATCCTTTATTATCTGTAAAAAAGACTGAAAAAGGCTTTATTATTCTACTGATTGAGAAATTCTTTTGGGAAATATCTTGTGAACACAGTTTAAAAATTAATTTTGAAGTTTTTAAATCTTTAAAAGGGGTTGCTAAGAATCTTTATTGCTACTTAACAAGTAATCCAGCTTCTGAATTTAAAGTAAAAACCCTCATCCAGCGAGCAGGTATTCTCGCTAAAGATCCTTATAAAGCTAAACAGCAATTAAAAGAGACCCTCTCCGTGTTGGTAGAAAAGGGTATTCTCTGCTCTTTTGAGTTTATTGAAGATAAGGTGAAGATATGGAGATAGATAAAAAATTTCCGAAGCGGGTAGAAAATTCATCCGAGACGGGTAGATAAGGAAAAATTAAAAATGAGAAATAATGCGAGTTTCAGGACAATCAGCAAGGTAGGCATAGATATATATGCATAGAGCATATATAAGAAAACAGTCTTTAAAAGACTGTTCCTTTTAAAAGGGAGAAAGAGATGGATAGAAAAACAGAGCTTCTGCTAAAGTGCTTTCAAAAATATCAGGATAACCCAGGAGATCACGAAGCCTTTCTTAATTGGTTAGCTTGTCTATTTCTCATCTATCCAGAGCTTAACAAAATGCCTTTGTCTTGGCAAGGATTAAAAAAAATCTGTAAAAAACTAAAAGTAAAAATAATTGAAGAAGTTGGATTTTCTTCTTTTAAGGGCCTTTGTGTTTCTTCTAATATAAATATTTCTTTAGGCCAAAAAAATAATATTTTAGCTGAAGGAGATAAAGCTAAACTTATTTCCGATTCTTTATGGGAATCTCTTTCTAAAAGTGTAAAGGAAAGTGGATATGCCATTGTCTTAGAAAAAGGGTTACCCAGGCTTTATAAAGTTTTTACTTTGGCGCATGAAGTTGGACACATGCTGCTTGATCATCACTTATTTAGTGATAGCAGCTTTTACAACATCAAGGAATTTCAAGCTGACTTTTTTGCGTATGTAGTAACGGATATTTTCCCAGAATATTTGGATTGTCAAGGAAAAAGCGTTTTTTCAAGACTTAAAGAACTTTGGCTTCAAAATTTCTATTTACCAATAAAAAAACTCTAAAGGAGGTGTGTTATGTTTAACTTCAACCATGCTGAGGTTTTGAAGGAGTATGCTAACGAGAAGGTTATTCTTGAGTTTATGCGGTTAGTTAGTGGATTCAATTATCACAAGGCACAATGGAAGAAGGATCCTCGTTTCTTTGATACGCTTGGGAGAATTGATGTGAACGCTTTTTACAAAGCTAAGAGGATAGGATATAAGGACTTTACCTATAACGGAACCCCTACCGATCCTTTTTATTTTGAAGTGGAAGAGAGTAGGGGTTTACTTCTTTACCTTCCAGCCTTGAAGGTGTATCAGGATGGTAAGAAGAGGGGTAGAGATGTTTTTGTGAGGATCAGGTGGATAAATAGACGGTTTTCGGTTGAACGGGTAAGGCAGGTGCCTAATTATATTTCAGACAACACTTTAATTCCCATCAAAAAAGTTCTTAAAAAAGGAAGTCTCCAAGAGTCTTTTTCCCTTTTAAGTGATGAGGAAAAGGTTGAGGGTGACTTGAGGGAAGCCCACTTTTCTTTAATGATTCATTATTTATTCAATAATTCAAACCTTAAATTGGATCAAAAGATTAAGCTTGCGGCCCTTATCATGAACGAACAGGACCCTTACGAAGTCCTCGCTTAAAAGGGTGAGTTGTGAAGTAAGATTAATTAAAAACTTTTAAGGAGGAGGTAGAGCTATGCAAGTTAAGAAAACAGAAGTAAATCCTTTAACTGCTACTCTTTGGTTCCGTGTAGGAGAGCTTCAAGAGGAACACTTAAAAATTGAAAGTGGCGCTTTAGCTATGGAGTGTTTACACTGGATAAGTATCCTTTTATATGAAACCGAAGAGATATCCGAAATAGAAGAAGCACGGAAAAATATCTACTACCTTTTGCCGTCTCTTTTTAACCTATTATCGGAATACCTATGGGATAGAAAAGCGAAAATACAAACCCTTACTGATGAAATAAGAAGTGCGCTTCATAGAATTGATGAGTTTTCTGAAGCTAAAGAGAAAAAAGAAAATTTATAAAAATTTGAATGTTTTAAAAATTGGACGGGTCCTTCCTGGAGTGGAGGTGCACGGGTCGGCGCCCGGCGGCGGGCGTCCGAGTTTGAACTTGCCAAAATTCATTGCGGCTGCACTCGAAGTCGTGTCAAAGCTGGTTAAAACTCTGTCAAAGTTTTGTCAAACAAAAAAGAACAGAGTTTGACAATTTAGTTTTTTGGAGTAAACATTTTTAATATGTTACTCTACCCAATAGGTAATCATTTTTGCCGGGAGTTGAATTCCCCAGTTGTAGAGAGAGGGATTGAGTTATCAATGGAGTTATCCAAAAAATTGACATATTTCAAAGCCTTAAAAATCAACGGTTTTAAGTTTTAATTCGAATCCCCTCATCTCCAAGTTTGATAAGTGTATTAAAGTGTATCAAAGTTAACCATTTTCCTAAAATCCTCAATTTTCAAGACTTTCAAGTGTATAAAAGTGTATGGAAGTGTAACAAAATCAA
>JAGGXL010000075.1 GCA_021163085.1 Thermodesulfobacterium sp.
ATCCTTTAATACTTTTAAGATATGATACAGTTCCTGATAACATTAAAGAGATATCCTTGGTAGATGGAATACTTACTGCAAGAGGTGGTCAGACTTCACATGCAGCAATTGTAGCTTCAAGACTTGGTAAGGTTTGTGTAGTAGGTTGTGAAAAATTGAGTATAAATGAAATTAAAAAAGAGGCAAAGATAGATACACATATTTTAAAATTAGGAGATTGGATTACTTTAAACGGTATGAGTGGACAGATTTTTAAAGGTAAAGTAGAAGAGTTGATTAAGGGTTTCTTTCCTGTATAAAGGAGGGACCTTTAAAGATAAAAAATAGGAGGTGAGATTATGAAGTTAGGTATAAATGGTTTTGGAAGAATAGGTAAGCTCACACTTTGGCATCATATAGCAAGGAAATATTTTGACGAAATAGTAGTTAATGTGGGGAGAGAAGTAGGAACTTCTTTTTCTGATATAGCCAGTTACATAGAAAAAGATAGCACCTACGGATGGTTACCGGTTTATCTTTATGGACATAAAGGAAAAAGGGTTATAGAAAATCTTGACGAAAAAGAAGGAACTATATATGTGGATGGTGTGAAAGTAAAAATTTTAAGAAAAACAAGAAATCCCAAAGAAATTAACTGGAAAGAAGAAGGGGTAAGATTAGTGGTGGATTGTTCTGGTAAATTTAGAGATCCCAATGTTGATCCAGAAGATCCTAAAGGCTCTGTAAGAGGTCATCTTTTGGCAGGAGCTGAAAAGGTTATAGTTTCTGCCCCTTTTAAAATAAAGAATAAAGAAAAAGGAATTCCAGAGGATGCAATAACTGTAGTTTATGGGATTAACGAAGAAATGTATCAACCTAACCGACACAGTATAATTTCTTCTGCTTCCTGCACAACCACTTGTCTGGCTTTTATGGTTAAACCTTTACTGGACTATTTCGGTCCGGATAGAATACTTTCTGCTTCTATGGTTACGGTGCATGCCGTTACAAGTTCTCAGGTAGTTCTGGATAGACTTCCTAAGGAGGGTAAAAAAGATTTGAGAAGAATGAGAAGCGTTTTTAACAATATTATTTTGACTACTACAGGTGCAGCTGAAGCTTTAGGGCTTGTTATACCAGAAATGCAGAAAATTGGATTCATGGCTGAAAGTGTAAGAGTGCCTTTAAATACAGGGAGTCTTATTATTCTTACAGTAAATATTCAAGACGAAAGTATAGAAAATCATATAAATAGAGATATGATTAACAAAATTTACGAAGAGGCAGCAAATACAAAATATAAAAATTTTCTTATTTTTTCTATGGAACAAAATGTATCATCAGATATTATAGGTTATCCAAGAGCTGCAGCTATTATTGAAGGGACAGAAACTCACACTCGAACAGCTTTAGCTAAAGTAGATGTTTGTAAAGCTCTTTCTGAAATAGGTAAAACCGTTTGTACACATGTAGAAATTCCTATTACTCAGATTGTAGTATATGGATGGTATGATAACGAATTGGGTTCCTATACTAATTTAATGGGTGATTTAACTGTATTTATTGCTGAAAAGATGATATAGTCTATGAAGAGAAGAAAAGGAAGAGAGATAGCTCTACAGATTCTTTATCAGAAAGAAGCAGCTCAAATTCCTATTAGCGAAGCTATTGGGAATTACAAAAAGTATTTCAATGTAAAAGATTCTGAGATATTTAAATTTGGAGAAGAATTAGCTATTGGTGTGGCAGAAAATATAAATTTTATAGATAGTATAATAAAAAAATATACCCCCACTTGGCCTTTAGAAAGACAAAACCTCACAGATAAAAATATTCTCAGGCTTGCAATTTATGAGATGTTTTTCAGACCAGATATACCAGAAGTTGTTTCTATAAATGAAGCTATAGAGTTGGCTAAACGTTATGGAACTGATGACTCCCCAGCTTTTATAAATGGAGTTTTGGACAGTATTTACAAAAAAGAAATAAAAGGTAAACTTACTCAGATTTGAAGGGATGAGAGAAATCAATATCATTACTATAGATGGTCCTGCTTCTTCTGGAAAGACAACTGTTGCAAGAATGCTTGCTCAAAAATTGAGTATCCCTTTGTTAGAATCAGGAAGTTTATATAGATTAGTAACATATTTTTTAGTAAATTCAGGGGAACCGCTTAATAGTTATTTAGAAGATAAGCAGGCTCTGCTTCAGTTTTTGAGAGAGGTTTTTAAAGAAACAAAAATAGAAATTACACCTTCAGGAACCTCCATTTATTGGAATGGAAAACTTATAAAAGAAGAGCTCAGAAGTAAAGAAGTAGAAGATACAGTTTCTCAAGTTTCTGCAATAAAAGAGGTTAGGGAATTTTTAACCGAATTTATGAGAAGTATTGGAGAAAAAAATAAATTAATTGCAGAAGGAAGAGACATGGGAAGTATAGTTTTCCCATATTCAGATGTAAAAATTTTTTTAACTGCTGATGAAAAGATAAGAGCAGAAAGAAGATTTAAAGAAAAGGCAGAAAAAGAGAAAATTGATAAAAAATCTTTATACAAGGAGGTTTGGGACAATATAAAATTTAGAGATAAACTTGATAGTCAAAGGAAAGTTGCCCCTTTAACTATTCCCGATGGAGCTTATATTATAGATACTTCATCCTTAATTTCTGAAGAGGTTATGAATGAGATTTTGAAAATAATAGAAAGCAAAAACAGGGAAAAATGAAGAAAAAGGAACTTTTAACTCTGGAAGAATTTATAAAAAGAGAAAAAGCAAAAGCAAGAAAACTCAGAAAAACCAGATGGTGGAGACGTCAACTGGAAAGAGGTATATGTTACTACTGTGGTAAAAAAGTAAAACCCGAAGAACTTACCATGGATCACAAAATTCCTCTTTCTCGTGGAGGGACTTCAGATAGAATTAATATAGTTCCAGCCTGTAAAGAGTGTAATAACAGAAAGAAGTATTTGCTTCCCTGGGAATGGGAAGAATTTTTGAAAAACTTAAAAAGGGAAAAGGAAAGTTAAGGTTATGTGTGGGATAATAGGATACATAGGTGAAAAACAGGTTTTGCCTGTTCTTTTAGAAGGTTTGAGAAGACTTGAATATAGAGGGTATGATTCTGCTGGCGTGGTTTTTTTGGAAGATGGGAAAATAAATGTAATAAAAGTAAAGGGCAGGGTATTTAATTTAGAAGAAAAAATTTTCAGTGATGTTCCCCAAAAACCTGAAAGTCCTGGACTTGGTCATACCAGATGGGCTACCCATGGAGAACCTTCAGATGAAAATGCTCATCCCCATTTAGATTGTAAAGGCAATCTTGCTATTGTGCACAATGGAATTATTGAAAATTACTATGAGTTAAAAAATGAACTTTTAAAAAAGGGACACCAATTTAAATCAGCAACTGATACAGAAGTTATAGCTCATTTAATAGAGGATTATGTAAACGAGGGATTGGATTTAAAATCGGCTTTTTTTTCTGCTTTAAAAAGATTAAAAGGAGCTTATGCAATAGCTTTTATTTCAAATGAAAATCCTGATTTTATAATGGTTGCAAGGAATCAGAGTCCGATAGTTATAGGGATAGGAGAAAAAGAAAATTTTATGGCTTCAGATATACCAGCTTTACTACCATTTACCAAGAATGTTATATTTTTAGACGATGGTGAGGTAGGCATATTGTATAAAGACAGAGTTGAGATTTTTGATTTAGAAGGAAAGGAAATAAAAAGAGAACCTGTGGTTATTTCTTGGGATATTGCTTCAGCAGAAAAAGGCGGTTTTGCCCATTTCATGTTAAAAGAAATTTATGATCAACCAGAAGCTGTAAAACACACACTCTTAGGGAAAATAGATCTTGATAAACAAGAGATAGATTTTTCCAAGGAGGGACTTAATAAAGAGTTTTTTGAAAATATAGAAAAAATTTTTATAGTTGCCTGTGGAACATCTTATCACGCAGGTTTAGTTGCTAAATACATAATAGAAAGGAATTTAAAAATTCCTGTTGAGGTAGATCTTGCTTCTGAATTTCGTTATAGAGCTCCTATAGTAAATTCAAAAACCTTATTTATAGCTATTTCTCAATCAGGAGAAACAGCTGACACTCTGGCAGGTTTAAAACTGGCTAAACAATTAGGTGCAAAGATTTTATCAATTTGTAATGTTCTGGGAAGCACCATTGCCAGGGAAAGTGATGTTGTCCTTTATACTCAAGCTGGCCCAGAAATCAGTGTTGCCTCTACAAAAGCATTTGTAACTCAGGTATTGATTTTTATACTTCTTTCCTTCTATCTAAAGAGGCTGTTTTATAATGAAAATGAGAGTGAAGAGAAGATTAAGGCTTTAATAAAGCTTCCAAATATACTTAAAAAGTTTACAGAAGAGATACATCCAAAAGTAAAAAAATTGGCAGAAAAGTGGCACCATATAGGCAACTATCTTTACTTGGGAAGAGACATTTTATATCCCTTAGCACTTGAAGGAGCATTAAAGCTTAAGGAGATATCTTATATTCATGCAGAAGGTTATGCAGCTGGAGAAATGAAGCACGGTCCCATAGCTTTAATAGAAGAAAAATTCCCCACGGTAATTCTTTCAGCTAAAGAAACAGGTATAATTTATGAGAAAACACTTTTCAATGCTGAAGAAATAAAATCGAGAAGAGGTCCTATTATAGCTTTTGTTTCGGAAAACTCTGAAGAATTTAAAAAGATTGCTGAAGACTTTGTAGAAATTCCCTTGACCTTTTATGAGCTTTTACCTATATTTTATGTAATCCCTTTACAACTTTTTGCTTACGAGATGGCAGTTTTGAGGGGCTGTGATGTAGATAAACCACGCAATCTTGCAAAGAGCGTAACTGTAGAATAGGAGGGTAGCATTATGGAATGTAAAAGAGAGTCAAATTTAAAAAGATGTAATTGTACTTATGAACCCTGTTCAAAAAAAGGCATCTGTTGCGAGTGTTTGCAATATCATTTGAAAATGAGACAGCTACCAGCTTGTTGTTTTCCTCCTGAATACGAGAAAACATATGATAGAAGTTTTGAGCTTTTTGCCAAATTGGTTCAGCAAGGCAAGATATAAATGATAAGCGAGATTTTAGCAAAAGAGATTGTAAGTCTTTTAGAATCTAAAAAGGCAGAAGATATAGTTCTAATAGATGTTAGAAAAAAGGTAGATTATGCAGATTTTTTTATTATTTGCAGTGCCCATTCTACAAAACACACTCAGGGACTTTGTGAATTTATCAGTCTTGAATTAGAAAAACTGGAGATTAAACCTATTGGTATAGAAGGATTGGAACTGGGGCAGTGGATTGTAATGGATTATGAAACAGTAATAGTCCATATATTTTATGAACCGGTTAGAAAAGTTTATGTTCTTGAAGAACTTTGGGAAGATTTTCCTCCTGTAAGGAGGCAGAAGAATTCTCAAAATTCTGTTTCTCAAGAATAGATAGTTTTTCTTCTATAGCTTCTATAAGCATATCTAAATTAGACCCCTCTTTAGCAGAAATAGGGATAGCATCGTATTTTGAAATTAAATTTTTTAACCATTGAGGAGAAAAATTTTCTTTCTTCTCAAGAAGGTCTATTTTATTGAATACTATAATTTTTGGCAAATAAATAAGTTCCATCTCTTCAAGAATATTCTCTACAGTTTCTATCTGATTTTCAAAATCAGAATGGGAAATGTCTACTACATGTAAAAGAATATCTGCAGAATAGAGTTCTTCTAATGTGGCTTTAAAAGCTCTTTTAAGATCTTCAGGAAGATCTCTTATAAATCCTACTGTATCCGTGAGAAGAAACACTTTACCATTTTTTGTTCTTATTAATTTTGTAACTGGATCCAAGGTTGCAAACAATTTGTTTTCAGCGAGATATCTGGTTTTTGCTAACATATTAAGTAAAGTGGTTTTCCCCACATTGGTGTAGCCAATGAGAGAAACTACTTTAAAGTCGAGCTTTTTTCTTCTTTTTCTTCTCAGTTCTCTCTCCTGTGAAATTTTTTTTAATTCTTTTTCTAATTTTGCAATTTTATCCTTTATTCTTCTTCTATCTATTTCTAATTTTGTTTCCCCTGGTCCTCTTCCTCCTATTCCTCCTGTTAAACGGGAAAAGGCATCATCTTTTGCTCTTAGACGAGGCAAACTATATCTGAGCTGTGCAATTTCTACTTGAATTTTTCCTTCCCTTGAAGAAGCTCTTTGAGCAAATATATCAAGGATTAGCTGGGTTCTATCTATAACTCTTAAATCTGTAACTTCGGTTAGAGCTCTTACCTGAGAAGGAGTAAGTTCTCTATCAAATATAAGCAAATTAGCCCTGTTTCTCATAGCAGTAATCATAACTTCTACAAGTTTACCTTTTCCTATAACATATCTTGGATCAGGAGAGCTTCTTTTTTGAATAATTTTTCCTACTACATTAACTCCTGCAGTTCTTGCAAGTTCTTCGAGTTCTTCTATTTTTTCCTCTAAAAATAAGCTCTTAGGTTCTTTGACAAAGATAAGAAGCGCACGATCTTTGTTTTCGTCGATTTCCTTGAGAGGTTTAATTCTTTCCAATTCATCTTCTAAGTTTTCAACAAGTTCTAAGAAGTTTTCTTTCAGTTCCCATACATAACATGGTTTTAAAAAGTAAAAAAATTTTTCCTCTTCCTCAGAAATAGTACCGCTGAAAAATTCTGGATCAGGTAATATGTGTGCAATATGTATTTTACCAGGCTCTCCATCTTTCTTAACTTCCAGAGCACCAATCAGGTCCAATCTTAAAAAGGCTAAATCAAGAAGATCGTCCTGATCAAGCCCTGAATTTTTAGTCTTGTTGTTATTGTTGACAAGATGGGTATGAATAAGCCTTAAACCTTTTAATCTTGCTATATGATCACGATAACCTCTAAGCTCAGGAATTTCTATCCTGTTAAAGGTACCCACTATTACATAGTCAATCTCACCTTTTCTATTTATTAAAATTCCAATCTGACGATTAAGTTCAGCTGAAATTTGAGCAATCTCTTTAGCTAATTCATGAGTGATAATGGATGCAGGTGGGATCTTTCGTCTATAAAGACGTTCTAATCTTCTGATTTCACTTGGCTTTAATCCTGCTATATTGCCAAAAACAGTATAACTCATTTACCTCCTAAATTTTTGTTCTTTTAGAAATAATATAAGGAAATATTTATTTATTGCAAGGGGAGTATTATGAGAGGTGTTCCTTAAAAAAGTCTCTCAATTAAGCCGAATATTGCTACTCCAAAGGCTACTGCTACATTTAGAGATTCTTTTTCTCCATAAAGGGGAATTTCTATAATTAAGTCCGCTTCGGCAAACACTTCCTCATCAACTCCTGTAACCTCATTTCCTATCACTAAAGCTAAGGGAAAATCTTCAGGTTTAATTTTTTGAATAGGAATACTTTGTTTTGTAATTTCAAGAACCGCTACTTTAAATCCCTCTTTTTTAAGAACCTTAATTGCCTCAACTGTTTTTTCAAAATAAATCCATGGTATCAGATTTGTTGTTCCAAGAGCTGTTTTTTCTAATTTAGGATGTGGAGGGTAGGGTGTTATTCCACATAGAATAAGCTTAGAAATATAGGCACATTCAGCTGTTCTGAAAATTGATCCTACATTGTAAGCACTTCTTATATTATCAAGAATTACAGTTATGGGAAATCTCTCCTTGGGACGGATTTTTCTCCATTTCTTTAAAATTTCTTCTCCTTCCAGCTTTTTACAACCCATAGCACTAATTGTAAACAATTACATTTCAATTAAAAGCAGATAGAACTATAATTTTATTACAATTTTGAAGTAAAATAAATAATATGGTTTTGGAATATCCATTTAAATTTCAGAAAATAAAAGCTACTTTTTTGGAAAGAATTAATCGATTTGTAGTTAAAGCAAAAATAGAAAATAAGGAAATATTTGCCTATCTTCCCAATCTAGGAAGACTTTGGGAACTTTTACTACCTGGAAAAGAGCTTTTACTTTTTGAAAACAAAAAAACCTCTAAATATCCCTATACTGTTTTAGCCTGTAAAAATGGATCTCACTATATTTTGCTTCATACCCACTTAACTAATAAGATAATAAAAAAACTTGTGGCAGAGGGTAAGCTTGGGTTCTGGAAAGATTATAGGGTTTTAAAAGAGGAGGTTAAATTAAATTCTTCAAGATTTGATTTCTTATTGGTAAATAAGTATACCTCAGAAGAAATGGTGCTTGAGGTTAAAACTTGTACGCTCTTTGGTAAGGAAATAGCAATGTTTCCTGATGCAGAAACTAAAAGAGGAACCAGACATATTTTGGAACTTGCAGAATTTCAAAAAGAGGGTCTAAGGGGAGGGGTTCTCTTTGTAGTGATGAATCCAGAAATAAATTATTTTCTTCCTGCTTATCACATTGATTATCAATTTTCTAAATCTTTAATTGAGAAAAGAGATAATATAGAAGTAAAAGCAGTTGCCATTAAGTGGGACAAGACTTTTACCTTTGTGGAAGGAATAAAAAAACTTCAAATACCTTTTAAAGTTCTAGAAAAAATAGAAGATAAAGGGGTATATCTTTTGGTTTTTGAGCTGAAAGGTAGAGAAAAAATAAAAATTGGAAGTCTTGGAGAAAAAATTTTTGATAGTGGATTTTATGTATATGTGGGTTCAGCTATGAAAAATTTAACTAAAAGGATTAATAGACATTTTAAAAAAAATAAAAAAATAAGATGGCATATAGATTATTTGGTTCCAAAAGGACATAACCTTAAGGTTATTCCCGTAAGAACTTCCAATAAATTAGAGTGTGAAATTGCAAAAGTAGTTTCTTTAATTTCTGACAAAATAATTCCTGATTTTGGGGCTTCTGATTGTAAATGTAAGTCTCATCTTTTTTATTTTTCTGAAAATCCACTTAATAGAAGAGATTTTCAAGAGCTGATTATAGAATACAGAATAAATAGAATAAATTTGGAGTAAAAAAATATGTTTCTGCCTGATCTAAAAATTAAAACAGGTTCAAGGGCGGTTATTTTTTTTACTCTACCTGAATGGAATTATGCTAAGAATAAACTTTTTATGAATAAAAAGGTAGGTTTTTTAAATTTAAAAATTAGATATAACAAAAAAGCTCTTATTTTAGGTCCTCTGATAGGAGCTCCTCTTGTAGGAATAGTTATGGAAGTACTAAAATCCTTGGAGATAAAAGAAATTATTGGAGTAGGGTGGGCTGGGAAGGTAAACCCCAGACTAATTAAAGGAGATCTGTTTTTGCCAACAAAGGCTTACTCCTTAGAAGGTGTAAGTAGATTTTACTTTCCTAAGAAAAGGGTTTTTTATCCTGATAGAAATATTTTTGAAAAAGTAGAAAAGGAAATTGCAAAAAGAATTTCTTTTAAAAAAGGAGAAATTCTTTCCGTTGATGTTCCGTTTATTTTTGAAAAAGAAAAAATGCATTTATATAAATGGAAAAACAAGATAGAGGCAATTGATATGGAAACATCGGCTTTGTTTTCAGTTGCTCACTCTTTACAAATGAAAGTAATGGCTTTACATTTTATAATTGATGAAGTGGGTACTTTTTCAAGAGAGAGATCTGAAAAAGAAATTAAAATTAAGAGAGAAAAAATTTTTGAAGTATTAAAAGATTTTTTAGATTATAAAATATAGTTATGAGACAAAGAAAGAACCCTTTTGAAATTTTTGGACTGTCTCCTCAAATTGTTAAGAAGCTTGACGAAGAAATTCTGTTTAAACTTATAAAAGCCATATATAGAGTTTTTCAGTTTGCCTATCATCCAGACAGAGGGGGAGATTCAAAAAAAGCTCTGGAAATAAATCTTGCTTTTGAAAAAATCAATTTGGAAAAAAATCCAGAAAGTTTCAAGTCTTATCGAAATAAGTATATAAAAAGACTTTCAAGAAAAACCCTGAGAACAGAACTTGAAGAGCTAAAAGCCCAAAACAGAAAACTGAGTTTTTACAATGAACTGTTAAAAGAAAAACTATGGCGATATTTGGAAAATGGTTCTCTTTATTTAGAGAATTTCTTTGAAACACATAAAGGATTAAAACTGAGACTTTTTGATATGGTTACTTACATGAATTTTTCAGGATTAAGAAACGCAAAAAAACAGATGTTTTTTAAAGATGTCATAATAACAAAAAAATATGTCTTAAAAAGAACAAATTATGAAAAATATTATAGAAAATTTCTAAATTACAAATATATTGGCTGTATCAAAAGAGAATATCTGGAGCCCTGGTTTTTATTGGAAAGAGAATCCAAGGAGGGGAATCAAAGATTTAAGAATTTTATTCCTAAGGAAGTGTTTGTTAAGGAATGTCTTATTTATTTAGAACCTGAAATTAAAATCAATTCCTATGTATTTTTTTATTCTCCTGAAAATCTACAAAAAATAGTTCTTGAGGGAGTAGTAATAGAGTGCAAGGAAATGGAAGAAGATGAAATTCTAAATATTTTTAAAGACAAGGTTATTAATCTGGAAGAGAAAGCAAGTGAGTTAAAAAGTTTAAGTGGCGGAATTGTTGAATTTTAACTTAACAGATGAATATTTCCTATTGATACTTTTTTTAAACCGGTTTTTTTAGCTATCTCATAACATCGGTAAGCCAGTTCTTTAGAAATTAAAGGCAGATCCTTCATAAAAAAGTGAGGATAAAAAGCAAGTAGTCTGTAAGGAATTTCCGGGTTTAAATCAGCTATAAATTCAGCAATACCTTTTACTTCTTTTTCGTCTATATAACCAGGAACAATTAAAGTGCTTGCAATTAATAAAGGCACTTTTGGTCTTTCTTTAATATACTGAGAAACAAAAGAAAAATTTTCTAAAATTTTTCTATTAGAAACTCCTGTTAAGGCTATATGTAAGTTTTCGTTCCATGATTTTAGGTCAAATTTTATACAACCACCTGAGATAAGTGAAAGTTCAATAACCTTTTTAAGCATATTTTTATTCATTAATCCATTAGTTTCCCAGCAAATTTTGAGAATTTTGTTTTTTTTGTTTTTTAAAGCTTCTTCTGAGGCTTTAATAGCAAAGGGAAGTTGTGGAGAAGGATCACCTCCAAAATAGCAAATGCAGGAAACTTTTGAGGTTAAAGCGCTTAAAAATTCCTCTAAGGATCTTGTTTCAGGTTTTAAAGTTAGTTCTCTAAAATGCCAGTTTTGACAAAAAAGGCAATTTAAACTGCAGGCATGAAAAAATACCGCCAAATTGTAATATCCATACTCAGCTCCTGGTTTATAGGCATATTCAGGATAGCCACATCCTGTTCCACCTGGACATACCCAGTCTGCTACACAATTTGTTGGCAAAGGATCAAGATACCAGGAAACCTTTGCTTCTTTATAACTCGGGCCTAAGAGACTTCCCTTTACATTTTTTCTTAAACCACAAAAACCAAGCTCGTTTTCAGGAATTTTACATTCATTAGCACAAATTTTACATTTTATTCCCTCTGGGTCAGAAGGAGGAAAAGGTGGAAGTCCAAAAATAGTTCTGCTTAAACTGTGAGCCCTTTTTATAAAAGGTTCTGTCTTTTCAGGAAAGTTTCTTATGCAGTCAACACAAACTTCCAAGGTTTCAGAAACAATTGGTTTTTCTTTTTTACAAACTTTGCAAATCATTTATATAGATACCTAAACCTTTTAAATAACTGGTTTCTTCTACAAAAGGATTGACAGGATGATCAGGAGCTTGAAATCCATTAAAAATTATTGCTCCTTCTTTGTTTAGTTTTTTTAAACTATTTTTGAGTATATTTTTCATTTTTTCAATTTTTAAAAAATAAGAGCAGGAAAAAGCAAAACAAAACCCTATTTTTAAAGCTTTTATTCCTGAAAAATAAAGATTTTCGTATTTCTTTTCTCCAGTCTTTACATCTTTACTGCTTTTTATAAAAGCTGGAGGATCAAGAACAATAATGTTTGTTTCAGGGGAATTTTTTAAAATTTTAAAAATATCGGCCTGTATGGTTATTATTTTATCTTTCCAGCCGTTGATTTTAGCTATTTCTTCAGCTAAATTTAAGGCAAAATCAGATCTGTCAACAAGGAAAGCTATTTTGGCTCCTCCTTTTAAAGCATAGAATGAAAAAGCTCCTGTATAGGAAAATCCGTCTAAGATTGTACAGCCTTTGGCCAGATTTTTTAGAAATCTTCTATTCTCTCTCTGATCTAAAAAGAACCCGGTTTTTTGTCCTTTTAATAAAGGGACAAGAAATTTTATTTCATCCATTTCAACCAAAATTATTTCTTCTGTTTTCCCATAAGCAATTTCTGTATAAAGCTCAAGTTCTTCTTCCTTTCTTTTGGGAAAATCATTTTTTAAAACAATGGCTTGTAGATTCAAAAGATTTTTCAGGGCGTCAATTATAAAGTTTTTTAAATTTTCTATTCCCAGAGTATATATCTGAACCACAGCTACTTTTTCGTAAATATCTACAATAAGTCCTGGTAGGAAATCTCCTTCAGAAAAAATAAGCCTGAAACAGGATTCGTGAGGATAGATAGATCTCTTTAGTTTTAAAGCTTTAGAAAATCTTTTTAAAAAGAAGTTTTGGTCAATAATTACATTTTTTTTGGTGAGGAGTTTTAGTGAATAATAGCTATTGGGATTAAAGTATCCGCATCCCAAGAAAAAATTGTCTTCAGAAAGTACATTAACTATAGAACCTGGTTTGATTTGGTTTTTTATTTTTTCAAACTGAAAAATTTCCTGAAAAGAAAACCATAAACGATTTCCCAGATAGTTTTTAACTCCTTTTTTATTAAGTTTTACAATCGGACACCTCATATGGTTTGTGCACTTCTAATTTTATAGCTTTGGTAGGACATATTTTAAGGCAATTTAAACATCTTATACATTCTACAGAATTTAATTCTTTAGGGATAGAAAGATTGGATGGGCATACCTTTTCGCAAACTTTACATGAATTGCAATTATTTTGATTAAAAGAAAGCCTTAAAAGTCCTATTTTATTAAACATTCCATATATAAATCCAAGAGGACAGATATTTTTGCAAAAAAATCTCAGGTCTATAAGGCATAAAATTATAAGAAATAAAAGGATAAAAGTTTTTAAATAAAATACAGGACCTATAAGATAAAAAAGGGATGGTTTAATTAAAAGATTAAAATATCCAGCCTCAAGGGTTCCTGCTGGACATATATATTTGCAGAACCATAGAATTCCATAGCCAAGTTCATTTACTATAGAAAGAGGCAAGAGAGTTACGAAAAATATAAGAAACAGAGATTTTAAATAATATCGTGTTTGTGAAGGAATATGTATTCTTTTTTTAAAAAAAGGTATTTTATACATAAGATCCTGAAAAAATCCAAAAGGGCATAACCATCCACATATAAATCTCCCAAGAGAGAGACCAAAAAGTAAAAGAAAACCAAGAATGTAAAAAAAAGAACCGGTTATAACCTGCCAGGGAAGAACTCTTACAGATATAAAAAGATTTTGTAGAATTCCCAGAGGGCAGGTAAAAAGACTTGCAGGACAGGAATGACAATTTAGTCCAGGGCCACAAAAATTTTTAAAGAAGCCTGTATAAATATTATTAGTTATTAAGAAACCAGGATAACCATTGTGAATAAAGGTAGAGATCAGTTGAAACCATCTTCTTTTCATTTCTCTAATCCCATACAGGAAAGACAAATGATTGAAGCTCTTTCTTTTAAAAATCCATTTCCCTTTGACACTATTCCTATGAAAAGACCAAGAAACATGAGAATCCACAGAAACAAAACAATTTTTTTCATTTAATTGAGTTTTTGTTTTATATAGTTAGCAAGCTCTTCAGCTATTTCTTCAATAATCTCTTTTTTTTCTCCTTCTACCATTACTCTATACTTAGGTTCTGTTCCAGAAGGTCTTATTACAATTTTTCCATTCTCTCCTAACTTGGATTTTGCTAATTTTATTTTTTCTTCAAGGCCTTCTATTTCTTCTACAGGCTTTTTTTCTTTAACTTTTATATTGATAATAATTTGAGGAAATTTTTCAAAAGGAGGTAATAACTCCGAGAGTTTTTTTTCTTTTTCTTTCATTAAAGAAATTAGTCTTAATCCAGTAAGAAGTCCGTCTCCTGTGGCTGTTTTGTCAAGGAAAATAATATGTCCTGATGTTTCACCTCCCAGAATACCTCCCATTTCTTTCATTTTGAGAAGGACATATCTATCACCAACCTTAGTTCTAATAAAAGATATTCCGTGTTTTTCAAGAAATTTTTCTAACCCAAGATTACTCATAACAGTTCCAACCACTACATTGTTAGAAAGAACACCTTTTTCTTTAAAAACAAGAGCAAAAAGAGCGAGTATATCATCACCATCTATCAAATTTCCTTTTTCATCAACCACTGCAATTCTATCTCCATCTCCATCAAGTGCTATCCCGATATGAGCTTTTTTTTCAATAACTAATTTTTTTACTTTTTCGGGATATAAAGCACCACAGTTTTCATTTATATTAATTCCATCAGGGTTACAACCTATAGCAATAACATCTGCTCCAAGTTCCTCTAAAACCTGTGGCCCTATCTGATAAGCAGCTCCATTAGCACAATCTATAACAACTTTTACTCCTTCAAAGTTAATATAGGGAGGGACTACTGATTTAAGATGTACTGCATATCTTCCAAGGGCATCCTTGATTCTGTAAGCTCTGCCAAGCTCATTTTTAAAACATCTTTGATTGGAAAAACTTTCATCAAAAATAATATTTTCTATTTTTTTTTCTAATTCATCAGGTAATTTGTATCCATTTCTATCAAAGATTTTTATTCCATTATCGTAATAGGGATTGTGTGAAGCTGAAATCATTACTCCTGCATCTGCTCTCATATCTTTGGTTAAAAAAGCTATAGCTGGAGTGGGTAAAGGACCTATCAATAAAGCTGAAACCCCCATAGAGCATAATCCTGCAACAAGTGCAGATTCAAATACATAGCCAGAAAGACGGGTGTCTTTTCCAATAAGTACTTTGCTTAAATGGGTATTGTGATTTTTAAAAAGATAACCTATTGCTCTTCCTACCTGAAGAGCTATTTCAGGTAGCATTGGAAAAACGTTTGCCTCTCCTCTTATTCCGTCAGTTCCAAATAGTTTCTTTTTCATAATGTTACTCCTATTCCTTATAGATTATTCTCACTTTTTTAGGATATGCTGATAAAACTCCGGAAGGGATAACTAAATCTGCCTCTATTTCTTTTTTTATTTTCAATTCTAAAACATTAATAGGTTGAGTTGTTATATAACGAATATTGCTAATATTTTCTACAGGACCTTTTATTATAACATAAGAAGGTTTTATTATTAATTTAAAATTTTTAGGAAAGTTTTTTTCTAATTCATAAGAAGGTTTTACAGGCACTTTCTTGGTGCCCAGTTTTTTGATTATTAAAGTAATTAAGTCTGGTTTTACTTCTTTTATTTTTAATTCTGGAGGGAGATTTAGTTTTTCTATAGGAGCTCTGATTTGATACATACCTGGAGAATATCTTGAAATATCAATTTCTAATTTTAGATCCCTGTTGGGAGAAGTTCTTAATGTTTTTCTTGTAGCTTCTACTTTTAAAATAATTTCAGAAGGACTTAATTCTACTAAATAATTAGACTTAGAATTTTTCAATACAATAGGAACTTCCAGATTTTTTTCTACGGGTTTCCCTAAAACCACAAAATACCACAAAGTAATAGCTAAAAGAAAAGAAACAATTTTTAGTTTATGTTCCCTTTTGAACTTCATGACCTATTCTCACCCACCAGGGAGCTTTTGATTCAAATCCTAAAAGTTGTGAAAGCATTTTTCTTAAAGTAGCAGGAGTGATGTCTCTTGTTATTTTACCACTCACTGCTAAAGAAATATAACCTGTTTCTTCAGAAACAACTATAGCGACTGCATCTGTAATTTCTGTAATTCCTATAGCTGCTCTGTGTCTTGTGCCAAGATCCTTAGCTATATCCGGATTTGTAGAAAGAGGTAAGATAACTCCTGCAGCAAGAACTTTTCCTTTACTAATTATTACTGCTCCATCATGTAAAGGGCTTTTGGGGTTAAAAATACTCACAAGAAGCTCCTTTGTTACCCTTGAATCTAATATAGTGGCACCCTCTAAAAAATCCTTTAGACTTATTTCTCTTTCGAAAACAATAAGAGCACCAATTTTTTTTTCTGCTAAGGTTATTACAGCTTTTACAACTTCTTCTATACCATAAGAAAACTCAGTTTGAAATTTTAAAAAAGTAGGTTTCCCAATTTGAGCTAAGGCTTTTTTTATATCGTCCTGAAATACAATAATAATTAAAATAAATATAGAAGACATAAAAGTATTTAAAATCCAGTTTAAAGTTAAAAGCTGGAACATATCTGATATAAGATACATCAAAACTATTATAGTTAATCCCGCAGCCATCTGAAAAGCTCTGCTTCCTTGAATTAAAAGAAGAATTCTATATATTAGAAAACTTACAATAACTATATCTATAAAATCTTTTAAAGTTAGAGCTTTTAGAACTTCCAGTAATTTTTTTAAATAAAAATCCAAAAATAAACTCCTTCTTTAATTTTTCATTAGAACTTTAAAAGTATCGATTGCATCTTTATTTATGTCAACCTTGTGAACTCTTAAAAAATGAGCACCTTTTAAATAGGCAAATAGAGAAACACCTACAGTTCCTCCGTCTCTTTTTAAAGGTGGCTTGTTAATAATTTCACCTATAAAACTTTTTCTTGAATGTCCTATAAGTACTGGGCGATTAAGTTCTTTAAAAGAATCAAGATTTTTGAGAATTTGTAAATTGTGATTGAAAGTTTTGCCAAATCCTATACCAGGGTCTATTATAATTTTTCCAAAGGAGATTCCTCTTTCGACTAAAGACTCAATTCTTTCTCTCAAAAAATCCTTAATCTCCTTAACCACATTTTTATAAGTAGGATTTATTTGCATAGTTTTGAAATTTCCTTGCATATGCATAATTATAACAGGACATCCAAAGTCTTTCACCACTTCAATCATTCTTGAGTCAAAACGTAGAGCACTTATATCGTTAATTAAATCTGCTCCAGCTTTTAGAGCTTCTTCAGCTACTCTACTTTTGTATGTATCTATTGAGATGATAGCTTTTGGAAATTCGGTTTTTATAGACTTAATCACAGGAATGACTCTTTTTAATTCTTCTTCTTCTGGAATAGGTTCTGAAAAAGGGCGGGTAGATTCACCTCCCACATCAATAATGTCTGCTCCTTCTTCTAAAAGTTCTTTAACTCGTTTCAATGCTGCTTCCAAGTTTAAATATTTACCCCCATCTGAAAAAGAATCGGGAGTAACATTTAATACCCCAACAAAATAGGGACAATCTTTCCAGTCTAAAAATTTAGAGCCTAAAATCAAAGGCGGAAGCATAAAAATTAGCTTTCATTAAGCAAAAACTTAAATCTATCTGCATCTAAGGTTTCTTCCTCTAATAGTGTATGAGCAACTTTGTGAAGTTTATTTAAATAAGCAGTTAATATAGCTTTAGCTTTTTCATAGCAACTTGTAATTATATTTTTTATTTCTTCATCTATTATTCGAGCTGTTTCTTCTGAAAAGTCTTTAATTTGAAACATCTCTTTACCTAAGAAAATGTGTTCTTCGCTTTTTCCAAAAGCTACAGGTCCTATTTTTTTACTCATTCCCCAATTGCATACCATCTTTTTTGCAATCTGGGTAGCCTTTTTAAGATCATCTTGAGCACCACTGCTTATTTTATTAAATACTATCTCTTCACTTACTCTTCCACCAAGAAGAACGGTAATTTTTTTAAGCAGATAGTCTTCGGTATATATGTGTCTGTCATCTAAAGGTAACTGCTGGGTAACTCCCAAAGCTTGACCTCTTGGGATAATACTTATTTTGTGAACAGGATCAGGATCAGGAAGGTAATAAGCAACAAGGGCATGTCCTGCTTCGTGATAAGCTATAATTTTTCTTTCCTCTTCATTTAAGATCACTCCTTTTCTTTCCTTACCCATTATGATTTTATCTTTTGCCTCTTCTATATCTTCAATTTCTATTTTTTCTTTTCCTTTCTTAGCAGCAATAAGAGCAGCTTCATTTAACATATTTTCCAAATCAGCTCCTGTAAAACCTGGAGTACCTTTTGCTAAGGATTTAAAATCGAGATTTTCATCTATTTTAAATTTTTTAGCATAAAGTTTTAAAATGGCTTCTCTACCATTAAGGTCAGGAGGTGGAACAACCACCTGCCTATCAAATCTTCCAGGTCTCAAAAGAGCAGGGTCCAGAATATCTGGTCTGTTGGTAGCGGCTAAAACCACAATACCTTCTTCAGTTTCAAATCCATCCATTTCAACAAGTAATTGATTTAGAGTTTGTTCTCTTTCATCATGTCCTCCTCCAAGACCTGCTCCTCTTTGTCTCCCTACTGCATCAATTTCATCAATAAAGACAATACAGGGAGCATTTGCTTTTGCCTGAGCAAAAAGATCTCTTACACGAGCTGCCCCCACACCAACAAACATTTCAACAAAGTCAGAACCACTTATACTAAAAAAAGGAGCCCCTGCTTCTCCAGCTACAGCTTTAGCAAGAAGAGTTTTTCCTGTTCCAGGAGGTCCTACCAATAAAATCCCCTTTGGTATACGAGCTCCCAATTTAGTAAATTTTTGAGGATTTTTTAAAAATTCAACTACATCTTGAAGTTCCTCTTTAACTTCGTCTATTCCTGCTACATCGTTGAAAGTAACCTTAGTATTTCCTTCTTTTATTAATTTAGCTCTGCTTTTTACAAAAGAAAAAGGCTTATTGCCAGGTTGTAACTGCTTTAAGAAAACAATCCAAAGCACAATTAATATAAGAAAGGGGAGCCAGGAAATTAAAAAAGAGGTAATCCAACTATTTTGATTTTCTGGTTTTGCGTTAATTTTTACATTTTTCTTTTTTAGAAGAGGTATTAACTCAGCATCTTCTGGTGCATAAGTAATTACGCTCTCTTCTGAATTCAATTTCGCTGTAATTTTTTTACCTTTTATAATTACTTCTTTAATCTCTCCGTTGTTAACCTTTGCAAGAAATTCAGAATAACTTATATTTTTATTAATATGGGAATAAAAGCCCTTTTCAGAAAAAAAGAAATTATAAAAAAGTAAAACTAAAATACTTATTATTATCCATATAAGAAGAGGTTTCCCTAAACCTTTCATAAAAACTTTTTAACCTCCTATACTTTTTAAAATAAATTTATTACAAGTTTTAATAAAATCAATAAAAAGTTTAACTGAGCTGTAAAATTATCACTTCTTTTGATTTTTCAGTTATTTCATATTCTGGATGAATGTAGAGATTACAGATTCCCACAATTTCTTTTTTATGTTCTATTAATAAAATATTTTCTCTTAAATAAAAAGGGATGTTTTTTTCCCAGAAAAATTTTTTCAGTTTTTTATGTCCTATAGACGGAATATACACTTTATCTCCTGGTTTTCTTCTTCTTACTGTAAAGGGAAAGCTTAACTTTTCAGCAGAGAAAACCATGCTATTGGGTGGTTTTATAAAGTCTTTGGTAAAAGGTGATTTAAATACCTTAAGTATTTGATTGTTGGGTAATGGATATTCTCCTTCTCTTAAAACTTTGATTTCAAAATAAGGAAAAGAAAAAAGCTTTTTTGAAAAAATTACATAGCCAGGTCCTCTATAAGCCAAAAAATTTCCTGGAAGATATATAGGTCCTTTTGTTTTCTTGGTTATTAAATTTTCCAGACTTTCAAGATGAGAATAGCCTATTCTAAATAAAGGAATGTTTACCTCTTTAAAAGCAATAAAATATATTCTTCTTCTTAATACAGGGTGAATCTGTTTGAGTTCATGAAATTTTAAAGCTAAATTGCCTTCTAAATAAAATTTTATTTCTTTAAATTTATTTTTAGCAAGTTCTTCAATAAGTTCTTCTTCTTCAGCTATTAAAAGAGCTGTTTTTTTAACATGTTCTTTAATCTTTTTATTAAAATTGGACTCCAGAAAAGGAATGAGAATATGCCTTATTTTATTTCTTAAAAATCTTAAATCTTTATTAGTCTCGTCTTCCTTCCAGGTCAACCCTCTTTCCAAAGCAAATTTTCTGATTTCTTCTTTTGTAATCAGTAGAAGAGGCCTTATAATTAAATCTTCTTTTTTTATTGGAATTCCAGCAAGTCCTCTCTTACCCGTTCCTCTTATAAGTTTCATAAATATTTCTTCTACAAGGTCATCCAGATGATGGGCAAGTGCAATTTTTTGAAAGTCATATTTTTTAGCCAAATTATACCAGAGCCTGTATCTCAATTCTCTTCCTGCCATTTCTAAACTTAGACCCTCTCTTTTTGCATAAGCAGGAACTGGTGAAGCAGTGTAAAAAAAGGGGATATTTTTTTTCTTACAGAATTGATATACGAAAAGGGCATCTTTGTAAGAATTCTTACGGATTTTGTGGTCATAATGAGAAACAAAAAGATCAAGTTTGTAGTCTTTCTTTAAAAGATAAAAAATTTCTAAAAGAGTAACCGAGTCAATACCTCCTGAAATTCCCAGTAAAATTCTATCTCCTTTTTGAAATAACTGAAAAGTTTCTATATATTTTTTAACTTTATTGATAAGCATTTTTTAGATAAGAAAACTCAAAATTTCCTTTGCATTTTCTGGATTTTTTTTAAATGAGCGTTTGGCAAGTTGTGAAAGTTTTGAAGCTATTTTGGTAGGGGAGGGGATCAGAGAATATTTTGTAAAATTAGATTCCAATGCTTCAGGAATAGGTATTTTAAGCTTTTCTACGAGGTCCTCTATAACTTTTTTTCTGTTTTCAATTTCTCCCATTTCTTCCGAAATCTCAAGTTTTTTAAAAAAATTTAAAATATAAGAAAGATCAAAAGCCCTGTGAAATTTTTCGGTTTCTTCCTTTAAAATGTTGTATCTTTTTTCGGCCTTTTTGTATTCTTTTAGGTAGTTAAGTAAAACATTATAAAAGCGTTTATATATGTTATGAAAAAGTTTTACAAATTTTCCTTTGGAAGTGAACCCAAAAGAAGAAAATATGTTACTAAAAAGTTTCTTTTTTAATTCTTTTTCAGAAATTCCGTAAGTATTTTTATACATTTCCATGCTTTTTTTACATGTATCTTTAAGGGGAAAAGAGGTAATTTTTTCAAATTCTTCAATTAAGTCAGTATTTTTATTAAGTAAAAAATATATTCTCCAGGCATTGTTAAAGACCTTTTTTTGCAATTTTTTTAGATTTTCTAAGAAGTTTTGATAGCTTTTCCACTCCTCCTCCAAAAACAGTTTTTCTGAAAGATAATTTTCTATGATCTCTTTTTTTGTTTCTAAAGCTAAATTTTCTAAAAAATCTTCCCAATTTTTTTCCATAAAATTTAATCTTTAAACGCGGGCTTATCAGCTTCTAAGTAAAAGGTAACTGGACCTACTCTATCCTCATTTAGAGTATAGGTAATATCTGTGATACCAAGAGTAACCCCTGCATAAGCTTTATCCAAAATTTTGATAGTTCTTGATTTGTATTCTGCGATTAATTTTTTAAGGTTATTTATTGTTTCTTTCATTTTTTCTAAGCTTTTATGACATTTTTCAGCTTCTTCTTCCAGCTTCAATAAAATTTTTTCTTTTTGTTCACTTAATTTTCCATATTTTTTCATTTTTTTCCCCAGCTTTATACCTTGTTCAAGCTTTTCTAAGGCGGTTTTTATTTTTATTTCCTCTTCCAAAGCCTTTCTATAAGGCTCCATAAGTGAAGGGTTATACCCTGCAAAAACTTTTGTAGGTGTATGATTTTCGTTACCCAGAATTTTTACGGAAACGTTTCCCCCGCACTTCACTTCTCCTCCATATATAATTCCTTTTCCTGAAACAGCAGTAAGATTTCCATAGACAGTACAATTTGAGAATATTAGATAATTTGTAATATTAAAATCGCCCTCTATCTCAAGTATACCATACTCTACAGTTTTGATTTCGGCATTTCCTTTTACTTTTAATTTTGTTTCTTCACCTCTGATAATTCCTTGACAAATAAAAGGACCATTAACTTCTATATATACCTTGTTTTCTGTGGTGCCATGCAGTTCAAGTTCTCCCTCACATACTACCTTAAATCCAAATTTAATATCTCCTTCTATAGTAAGTTTTTTACCTGTAAAATATACATTTCCAGTTGAAAAATCTACGTTGCTTTTAAGGGTATATTCCGGATATATTTCAATTGTGTCTTTTTCTAATATTAAAACTCCACTTTCTTTAGCTTTGATTAGGTTGTCTTTTTCATCAATGTATAAATTGCTTCCAAGTGTGAAGGGGGGCTTTTCAGTAAAAGGAGGGGGTTCAATAGGGTCTCCCCATACATTTACTCCAGGGGTTCCCGGTATTGAAGGATACCATCTTCCTATTGCTTCATCTTTTTTAGCACAAATTATACTTTGACATATATCTCTTAAATCTTCTGCCTCTGTTTCAGAAGTTTCTTTACATTTTTGTTCTAATTCTTCATCTTTTTGTAAGACAGATAAAAACTTATCAAAAAGTTCTAATTTTTCTGGAATAGGATCTTTGGGAGGTATACCTTTAGCGACAATCAGCATGTTATTAATAAATTCCGGTTCTTCTAATACTCCTTTAATTTTGTTTTCTTTTAGTACAGTTTTTACTTTTTCCCACTTTTCTTTTAAAATATTTATTAATGCAGGATCCTTAGGATCTATTTCCAGATATAGATACATATCATCAGGAGAAACTTTTATTACCAAATCATCAATAATTATGCCTTCTTTTTTAGCTTCTATTCTGTCTATCATCTTTTAACCTTTTTTCCAGGCTTTTTCTTCTCCCCTTAGAAGTCTTTTAATATTATCTTTGTGTTTTATCCATATTAATATAGCTAAAAGGAAACTACATAATATATATTCGGA
>JAGGXL010000185.1 GCA_021163085.1 Thermodesulfobacterium sp.
GATATAAAATTTGCAATTATAAAAATATTTCCAAAATCAAAATAACTAAAAGAATAAGTTTCGTATAAATTTAAAATTTCTTCTAAAAATATGGGATCTCCTGTTTTTCTTTCATAAATTCTCTTTAATTCGTTTTTTATAATAGGATATATTTGATCATTTTCATCAATTTTTTTATCTTCTTTTAATAGTCTTTCAGTAATTTCAAGAAATTGATAGGGAAAACGGGAAGAAATTTCTTCGGCTTTAAATTTACAGATAAGTTTATTTAAAAAATCAATTAATTCCCATTTTCCTCCTGTTTCTCTCACCTCTCCTGAATGAGTTAAAATTTTTATACAAAATGCATCCTTTCCAAAATAACTTTTTGCTCTCTTTTCTGCTAAATTTACTTCATTTAAAGCTAAATAAAGTGGATATTTATGATGAACAATTACAATCCCTGCGCTCATAGAAGCTTTATTGCTTAAAATTTCTTTAAATATTTTCTGCAAGTTATAAGCACAGTTAAGAACTTCTTCTATTGGAAGAAAAGCTAAAATATCATCTCCACCTGCATAAATTAATTTGCCATAATATTCTTCTTCGATTAAATTTCTAACTTTTTCTAATGCAAATTCTGAAAGCTTGCTACTAAAAACCTGATGAATCGAGGGAGTATTTGGGTGCTTTTTACATAAAAGTTCCGCAAGGTCTTTTTTAGATTCAACAAGTAAAGATATTAAAGCTTCTTTAACTTTGAGATGAACAACTTTCTCTATTTCTGGATTAAACTCACCTTTTAGCCATTTTCCCATATTATCTCCATCCATCTGTAAAATCGTATAGTAAGTAGTAGGTTTGATTTTATTTTTTCTTAAAAATTCCACAATTTCTTCAAAATCTTCTTTTTTAATTTTTTCACCAAATTCTTTTTCAAAATAATCTTCCCTATAAGTGCTTTCCATTAAAAACATCCCATCAATTTTATACAAAGGATCTTCCTTTAATTTAGGTACACTTGAACTTCTTGGGAAACTGAATTTATTTTTAAACTTCTTAATTAAACCTTTTAATTTTTCTTTTGTTTCTTTATCTAATCTTCTTTTTTCCCCAATACTTGCTATCTCCGCTGTAGAAGGAAATCTAATATCTATTTCTAAATCAAAAGTTTCTACTAAAATTTTAGGAAAAAACCTTTTTACTAAACATATTCCACAAAGCCGTTCATTCTTTCTTACTTCCGGGACTAATTTATTCCATTCCTTTCTATTGTTTTCTCGTTTTTCTTTATCTTTCCATCTTGGTTCAGAATTTAAAAGCCAAAGTTGATTAAATTCCCCACATAGAGTGCATTTATCTCTTTCTTCTTCTAAAAATTCAAAATTTCTTATACTTTTTCTTGCTCCGAGAAGTTTTTCTGTTAATTCTAAAAGTAAAGGATAAATATCCCCGATATTTGGTCCATAATAAGGATATCGAATTATTGTATTTATAGTTTTATAAATTTCGGTTTCCCCTATTAGTGTTTTATATTCATTTAATCCCGACTGAAGATTTTTAATATTATTATCAGGTATCCAAGGTAATACTACCCAGTATACCTGAAAATAAGATAAAAGATGTGTTTCAATATCTTGTTTAATTCTTTCTGGATTTGTTTGAAAAATAAGAATATTTTGTGTCCTTATTTGTTGCAAATATTTAATAGTTTTTTGAGCAAGTCTTTTTAAGGCATATCTAAATCTATTTTCACATTCTATAGCTAAATTCTTATCAAAAGGAATTATTGCTAAAAATCTATTTGGAAAATTTGCGATCGTCAGTTTATCCGAGGTATCATAAAATGAAAATGGCAATTTTAAATCTTTTATTAAATTTTCAAAAGTTTTATTATTAAAATTCAATTGCTTAAGATAATTATCCATTAAAGGCTGCTTTAAAAGATTAGGAAAAATGATATTATCTGGTCCTAACTTTTCTATAATAGGTTTCATGCTTTCCCAAGTTAAGTAAGAAAGAAGATAACTTCCTGCCCAGAGATCTTGAGTTTTTCTGGCTCTAGATATAAAACTTTGAACAGGACCTATTGTAAAAAGTAAAAATGCAGGTCGAGGTAAAGCTGAAATAATAGCTGATGTTTGTACCAAATGATGATATATTGAATGATTAGGAGCACGGCTATCTGCTGGATGTGTATTTATCCAAGGGAAAATTTCTGGGTAAAAACGCCAGAAATAAAAAAATAAAAATTTATCTCTTTCTTTTCCCTTTAAAGGAACATTAGAAATTTTTTCGAAAATTTCTTCAATTTTTTGATGATCCGGAGTTTCTAATTTTGTTTGTTTAAGAGAAAAGATATCTACAAATTTTATCTCTTCCCAAGAAACAGTGGTTATTTTTTCGTATTCTTTTTTTGTATTTTCATCAGAAAATTTAGGAGCTGTTACGATTCTACTTAAAGCAGAAGCTATAGTATCTGCTTTTTTAATATCTTCCTCTTCAATGCATTCATTATAAAATAAAATGTTTAATAAATGCTCTGCAACCTTTTCATGCCATTTATGGTATAGATGAACAAAAGTTTTATTGATATTTATTTTTCTTCCCTCTTTTGAAAACATCACCCAGATTTTATGAGGTGGATCGTGCAAGAGAGCTTTCAATTTTAATTTCCAATTAGTTTCCTTCTCCATTCAATTACCTCCGATTTTTTATATTTATATAATCCATCTTTTCCCTAAAATCTGACATCTCCTTCTCTAATTTTTCTAAGATCTGATAAATTTATGACTTTTAAATAATTACTTTCTGCTTTTTGATAATTATAGATTGCCCCCTCTGAATAATGCCCAAAAATAACCCCAAGCATAAAAGCTATAGCAACTGGACTGGAAAAGAAAAAGTGAAAACTTTTAAAAGAATACTTGCTCCTTATATCCTGAATAATACTTCCTGCTTCCTGTGAGACTTTTTTAAATTCCTCTAAAGGAACATTGCCACTTGAGCTGTGAGATAAAATTAAAAAAGATGGATTATTTAAAAAACTCTCTGCATACTTTTTTACATCTGCAAGCATTTCATGATGAGCAAATCTAAAAAGAATGCATAAATCATCTCCCCTCTTTTCCAGATTGTATTTAACTGCAGTATAAGAGTCAAGCCTTTCTTTTATTTCTCTTGAATTTAATACTTTTATAGGATAATATTTTCCTTTAGGATAATGATAAATTATAAATGGATCCTGACTTCCAAAAACTATTCCGAGAGCAAAAGCTAAACTTGCAGGACCTCTTATACCAATATGAAAAACTTTTTCTCCAGAAAGACGGATCTTAATAAATTCCTTTGTTTGATAAAAATTATAACAAGCTTTTATAAAATCTTCACTTGTTTTAAGTTGTCCTGTTGATAAACATAGGTCTTCTTTTTTAATTCCATAAAAAATATCTAACCCATCAAAATATGAGATTTCTTCTGATGTTTTTTCTTCTGGAATATCTTTAAAAAAATTTTGGAGTTCTTTTTTATCTTCGCAAGTTATGTATAAAGGAATAGACCACTTCTTTTTTTCTAAAAAAACTTTAATAGTATTAATGTGCCCAACCTGAGAAGGAACACATAAGCGATAACCTAATCGTTGACAGAGGGAGAGCTTTTTATCAATATTGTCAACTTCAAAAATCTCTCCAGAGGAGTTAATTTTTCCGGTAAAAACAAGATCTTCAGGAATATTTTTTATATAAAGAGCAGTAGCCAGAGGTAGCATAAAGCTTTTTCCTGTAAAAGATTTTTCAAAAAACACTGCAAAATTGATTTTCAAAAATTTTTTTATCTCTACTAAAGCTCGCTTTACAAATTCATTATTAGTAATAATTTTTGAAGTCCCAGGAATAACTAAAGCTCTTATTAATTGCCCCTCTTCTGATATTTCATCAGAAGTCAGAGGTATTTTAAATTCTTTTCCTTCTGTCTGAAGAACTATCCTTGCATCTTTTTGAGAAACAGAAAGAGCCTTGCTTAAAGTTTTTAAAGATAGATGAAGAGGCTTTCTTTTTCTTAAATATTTTATAAGTTCAAATTGAATTTTAGTTGAATAAAAAGGATATTTTGAAACCACTGTATTTATATCTTCATCAAAAAGACCCTGCTGTAAAAGAAGAAGAAAGTCCTCTTCTTCAAACTCTTCATATCTGAACATTCAATTCCTCCTCCAAGAAAGAATAATCGGAGAGTCGGGGAAGATTTTCTAAAATCAATTTATCTAAAAAGATCTTCCCTTCATAAAGAACCTTATTTTTTAAAATTACTTTTATCTCTTTGCCTATAAAATCCGCAGGTAAATAAAGAACAAGATAAGGATTCCCTTCCTTTTCCTTTATTACTCCATACCAGTTTTTTCCTTTTAAAGCTTTCTTAGGAGAAGCTGAAAGTAAATAAGCATACTCTTCTTCATAAAACTCTTTCAGTCCGTTTTCAATTACGATTTGAACCAGTGTGCTCTCTGTTTCTTCGACAAAACTGAGCATTGAATAAATGTTTAAATCTCTCAATCTTTCCATTTCAAAATTTATATATTCTGCAAATATGCCTTTTTCAGGAATTTTTACTTTTGAGATAAATTCCAAGCACCGGGAAATGGATTTTTCATCTGTTTTTGCAATTGTGCGAGAAAGCTTGGCTAAAACCTCTTTTGACAAATAAACCCAAAAAGGTAAGGTGATCAGTGTTCTATCTTTCAGATGAAAGATCGGTATATCTTCAAAAGGAACTAAAATTCCAAGCTCAGTTAAAGGAATGCACCTGAAAAGGTTTGAATAACTCTCTTCTGCAACCAAAACATAAAGAGAGGGCACTGCCCCCATCTCCCTTATTTCTCCCAAAATCGGGGCAGTGCCCTCATAAATAAAAAATTTATTCATTTTTTTATAATCCTTTAATAATCTATTTAAATATTTAAAATCCATCTCTTCTTTATTTATAGGAATATCTCTTTAAGCAGTAATCTGACAAAAATTTCTCAAAAATTATTTTTAAATCTTCAAAAAGGTCTTTATCTGCCATAGGCATATAATAATCGTAAAGTTTCTTTTTTAACCTCTCCCAGCGTTTGTATAAAGCTTGCTGGGTCAAGTTTTTAATAACTAACTCTTTTTTCAAAAGCTTTTTGGCAAGATAATAACAGAGCACTTCTTTATCTTTTTCCTTAAGTTTTTTAAAAAATTCTTCATACAATTCAGAATATTTAAGATTTTTTAAATAATCCACAAAATAAGTAGAGGGAATTTCAGCAGAAACTTTATTAACTGAATCTTCCTCGTTTTTAGAAAATACTTCTGTAATGGATCTTTGCTTTTTTATTAGTTTAAAATTTGATGAAAGATGAGTGTAAATTATATTCTGAATCATCACAAATAGATAACTCTCACTTATAAAATCTAAGTTTAAAATAATGTCTTTTTTCTGAATAAGTCTTAACAGCAATTCTTCGAAAATATCTTCCAAATAATCATCTCCATAATATTTTTTAAAACTCTTCTCTACATCAATTCCAAAAATTTTTCTGAAAACTTTTTTAATAAGCTGTATAATTTTGATTTTAAAATTGTTAAAAATTTGAGGATCATTTATCTCATTTTTTAATAAAGATTTGACTATCTCAGTATAATCTTTCATGCCTTTTTCTGTAAAGTAATTAAATGATTTAGGTTTTCACAAGAGCCGCAAAAATGAGCATTTTCTATTATTTTCAAACTGGGAAGTGTAAAAATTACAGGTTTTCCTTCTTGATCAGCAAAAAGAAAAGATTCTGATAAAAAATAATAATTAGGACAATAAATGCGTTTTCTTGAACAGTAGTTTAAGTCTACGGGAACAGTGATTCTGCTTGCTGTAAGGAAAATTAAGAATACGTTTTTATTATTATCAAACCAAAATAAAAAAGGTCTTGAGTTTCTTTTATAGCTTCCCAATGAGGTCCCAAGAAGTTTTTCTATTTCTATCAGATCACGATAGAAAAAGATGCCAAGATAGATTTGAAAAGGAAAAAAGAGCTTTTTAAATGCTCCTCTGATGTCTTTTATACGTTTCATTTACTTTAGTAGCAGTCACAATCCCAATCTATACATTCACACTCACATTCTCCCTTGTAACAATAACAATCCCAGTCTATACAAAAACATTCTACTTCACAGTCTTCATATTCAAAGGTGTCTATATAATAGTCGCTTTCATAATCATGTTTTTTATACTTATAAGTTTTTTGGTACTTTTTATGCCTTAAATAGTTTTTTAAACCTTCTTTATCCAGAGAAAAACAAGGATTTATTAAGGGAAAA
>JAGGXL010000103.1 GCA_021163085.1 Thermodesulfobacterium sp.
CCTTGATTTAAATTTCCTCATTTTGTATTATACTGTCCAATATATTGGGGCAAGGCCACTAGAACAAAAAATAGCAAGAATTATAAAACAATTCAACCGTGTTTCAGGTAAAAATGAGAATTGATTTCAATTTGCTGTTTCAAAATTTTTGAAGAGATTATCTATGTCAGATAAAAAAGAAATAAATAAAGAAATTAAAGAAAAGTTTGAGAAATTAAGCAATGAGGTATTCACATTAAGATTAAGATGGAAAGTTTTTCAGTCTTTTTTAAAAATTTTACAAAGTAATGAAAAACTGCAAATACTTAGCACTTTTGCAGTTTCGTCAATTTGGAATGCATTTGTGTATGATCTTGCAATAGGTCTTAGGAGAACACTGCTGGATAAAGATTCAAGAAGTATAAGCTTATTAAGTATTTTGTATAAGATAAAATCCAACACAGGAGATGTCAATTTAAAAGATGAAGCAGAAAAAGACATAAAAGTTTTAACAAACAAAAATTCAATATTTGGGAGACTCAAATATATTGTTGATAAATATATTGCTCATTATGATGAAAGTAGAAAACCACAAAAAAAATTCCACTTTCTGATTTATTTAAGAAGCAAGATGAGTTAATCAAAAAATGGCGTTTTAAAATTATTGGGGAACATTTAGTAAATTCAACACCTGTAGTTCAAGAAGAATTTCAAGAAATATTTGCAGTGCCATGGCTTAAAGGGACCTATCCAGAGCCAGAAAAATTGGTGACTATAGTAAATATTGATTATAGTTATATTAAATTAAGCAACGGTTATACATTTTTTGTAGATCCATCACTTCCTAAAGACTTTAGATGGGAAAAGGGAGACGAGATTGTAGTATTTGAAAGTTACAACTATAATAAAGTTCAAAACTCTTATATTCTTTGTAATCTTACAAAAAAACAATGGATAAAGGCTATGCATGATACAGACTCAGGATCCTGGATATGGATTGAGCCTGATGATTATTAAAAATTGGAAACAAAATTAAGTTAGTAAAGGACTATCCTTAAGGCTATTCAACAGGATACAAATTAATTGATAGAAAAAGAAAATAAAAAAACCGGACGGAAAGTTCCACCCGGTACCAAAATCTTAAACATGAAGCCTCAAACCTGCACCGTTGTAATTAGATTTAGTTTTCTTCATCTTCTTCAAAATCCTCTTAAGTTTTCTTCTTTTCTTTAAAAGCTCCTTTAATCTTTCCTCTGCTTCCGCTGTCATGTAAATCTGCTCAGAACCATCTGAAAACTCATTTTCAAGTATGCTTATCTGTTCCTTAATGTCCTCGATCTCCGCTTCCACACGATCCAATTCTTCCTTTATCTCTCGACTGTCTTCAAAGTAAGAATCCTCATAGTAATCAGAAAAACCATACTACCTGCCATAATCATAACTATAATCATAGTCGTTATAATTCCAGATGTATGGAACATAGTAATCATCATAAACAACAGGAAAGTCAATGTCTAAATTTTTAACCTTTTCCACTTTTCCATCTGCGGAAATCACATAAAGCCTGTAAGGTAAAGGCTCAAAATGAGGCATTTTCTTAAACTCCTCCCCCTGCAATTTTTACAGGCTTTTTCAAACATTTCTTCTGTTGAAACGATAAACCTTCTTAAACCTTTCTCTCTCAAATCACAAACCCATAAAGGTCTGTCCACACTTCTCACAAAGTAAATCTTTCTGTCCCAATACATTATCAAAGCCCAGCTTTCATTTATTTCTCTGCCAACTTCTATTATAACCTCTCTTGGAAGCCTGTTTTTGCAGTAAACAAACATTCTAAAGGGTTCTCTTTCTATCCTAACAGCCTCGAAACACTAATTACTTCTTAATTATGTAGAGGTGCTTTATCCCTTTATACATTTATATAAAAATAAAAACCTTGTTGGGTTTTTAAAAATTGGTGTGGTGTGAATGTGGTAGTGAATAGAAGCTTAATAAATAGTGGGCCGTGGAGGACTCGAACCTCCAACCTACGGATTAAGAGTCCGTTGCTCTACCAGTTGAGCTAACGGCCCTATTATCAAATTTTAAAATAATATACTCTTAAGATTTGTCAAGCATCGATAATTATTTCTAAAAGATTTTTCAGCTCCAGCTCTTGCAGCCTGAAGAGATAAAATTAAAGCTGGGTATTACAGTATTTAGGGTAATGTTTATGGAAAGATTTCAAAGTAGCAAAAGATGGTATGTTGAAATTAAAGGAAAGATGTTTTAAAATTTTACAGAGGGGTAGGGTTTAAGAGGTGGTTGCTCTGGAAGATCTTTGAAAAGATCTTCCAGGGAGGAAAGTCCGGGCTCCACAGGGGAGGACGCCGGGTAACACCCGGAGGGAGTAATCCCTGGAAAAGGGCCACAGAAAACAGACCGCCAGCGGCTAAGAGAGCTTTAAGCTCTCTTAGTGCGGGTAAGGGTGAAAAGGTGGGGTAAGAGCCCACCGCGCAGGATGGTAACATCCTGCGGCACGGCAACCCCCGTCCGGAGCAAGGCCAAACAGAGCGCAAGGGTGCCCCGCCCAAAAGCGCTCAGGTAGGCCGCTTGAGGAGAGGGGTAACCCTCTCCCCAGAGAAATAACCACCGCCCGGGATTATCCCGGGTAACAGAACCCGGCTTACTTAAACCCTACCCCCTCTTTTTGAAAAATGTTTAAACATGTAGAATTTGTTAAAAGCATCTACAACCTCAAAGAACTTCCACCTCCTAAATTTCCTGAAATTGCTTTTCTTGGAAGATCAAATGTGGGAAAATCCTTTTTAATTAATGCCCTTCTTAATAGAAAAAAAGTAGCTCGTGTTTCATCAACACCTGGTTTTACCAGAGCTATAAATTTTTTCAGAATTGATCATCAATTTTATCTTGTTGACCTTCCTGGGTATGGCTTTGCCAAAGCACCAATAGAATTGCAAAAAAAATGGAAGTATTTAGTTGAAGGATACCTTCAAGCAACAAGAGATTTCCGTTTGCTTATTTTAATTTTTGATATAAGAAGAGTTCCTGACAAAATGGATAAAAAGTTGGTTGAATTTGTGCAATATATAAAAAAGCCTTTTTGTATAGTTTTGAATAAAATAGACACTCTTTTTAAAAACGAAATTAAAAAGCAGGTCAAAGTTTATACAGAAAGTTTTAATCTTGATCCACAGTTTTCAATATTTTTAACTTCCTGTAAAGAGAAAGAAGGAATAGAGCCACTTAGAAAATTTATTTTGAAAAAATTAAAAAACTTAAGCTAAATTTTTAGGGACATCCCGTCGTAACAGGCTCTAATTTTTAATCCCAGCTCTTTACTAAGTTCCTGTGCCACTTTAAAAGGATTTGCTCTGATCATGGTCATTCCAAAATGAGTAAGAATTACCTCTTCAGGTTTTACTTTAGTTAGAAGCTTTTTGACATCTGGAATACTTAAATGTAAAACTCCCTCTTTTGGTGTGTATCTTACGGTATTTATAACAAGGATATTTGCTTCAGCGAATTCTTTTGCCAATTCCTCAAAATAGGCTGTATCAGTAATAAAACCTACAACTTTTCTCTCAGGAAAATAAAAAAGCAGTCCATAATTTTCTGCAGTATGCTTAAGTAAACAAGTAGTCTTAAATTTAAAAGGATTTTCCTCATATACAGTGTGCGGTTTTAAAATTTCTATTTTTTTTAGATAATTTCTGAGATAGGGTAGCAAAATATTTTCCTTTAAAGCACTTTCTGTTAAGAATAAAGTTCCTCTTTTTTTGAATCCTCCCTCTGTAACGGCATCTACAATAACATTTAAATCCGCAGAGTGGTCTAAGTGATGATGGGAAACTATTATAGTGCTTATTTTTTCTACAGGTATTTTTCTTTTTGCAAGATGAACCAAAGTCCCTGGTCCAGGGTCTAAAAGCAAATAGGAATTTTCAATATTTATAATAGTTCCAGCAGATGCTCTTAGTTGCTTAGCAACCACATAACGGGCTCCTGCAGTTCCTAAAAAAATTATTTCACTCATGAAATAAAGTCTATTAAACTCTTTGACATTTTTCAAGATTGTGATAAATTTTTGTGGTCATTTTTGAAATTTTTCAAAATAGCAATTTTTCTTTTATACAATGAGAATTTTAGAAAGATTTTCACTAAAAAAATTTTTATTATTTTATTTAATATTTTCTTTTACCATTTTAGTAACGATCTTAATAATTGAATTTTTTAGCTTTAGAAATCTTTATTTGGCTGAGAAAAAGAAGCAATTAAAAAATCAAGTTGAAATAGCTTATAAAGTAATTGAAAGTTATTATGAGCTTTATAAAAAAGGAGAGCTTTCAGAAAAGGAAGCTAAAGAAAAAGCAAAATTAACTATAAGAAATTTGAGATTTGATAACTGTTATTTTTGGATTATTAATACAAAGGGGTTTTCTTCTCGATTAATTATGCACCCCATAATGACAGAACTTAAAAAGAAAACAGCAGATGACCCAATATTTTTACGTTTAAAAGCTATTGAATTTGGAAAAGATAAAGAAATCATTTTTAAGAAAAAAAGAAATATTTTTGAAGTAATATCTCAAATAATAGAAAAATCAAAAGAAGGTTTCATTTTTTACGAATGGGCTAAACCTTTACCTGAAGGTGGTGCAACTAAAGAATTTTATCCAAAGCTTTCTTATATTAAATTTTTCGAACCTTGGGGATGGGTTATCGGGACAGGAATTTATATAGATGATATTAAAGCAGAAATGTGGGGGGATATTAAGTTTTTGTTTCTTATTATAGTTTTAGGATTTGGTGCCCTTTTTCTATTTTTAGTTTTTATAATAAGTAGTTTTAGCAGGGATATTAATAGAATAATAGAATTTATGAGAAGAGCCAGAGAGGAAAATTTTGGTAAGAGAATAGATATAAGATTAGATATAAAAAGAAAAGATGAAATCAGAGACATTGCCATAGTATTAGAAAAATTTGCTTGGCTTGAAAAAATTTTTTATACTACAGAAATTCCTATAGCTTTACTCACAAAAGAAAATAGATTTATAGATTGTAATGAAGCAGCTGCAAAATTATTTAATTATAAATCAAGAGAAGAATTTTTAAAAGAAAAAAAGTTTACTCCTTGGGAATTAAGTCCACCTTTTCAGCCTGACGGTAGAAGCTCTGTAGAAAAAGCAAAGGAGATGATAAGAATCGCTTTTAAAAAGGGATGTAACAAATTTGAATGGATGCATCGTAATAGAACAGGTAGAGATTTTCCGGTAGAGGTTACTCTTATTCCCATAGTTTATAAAGAAGAAAGATTATATTGTGTCTGGCGTGATTTAAGTAAAGAAAAAGCACTTTATGATTTATCCATTACAGATCCTTTAACCCAGATTTATAATAGACGTTATTTTATATCAAGTCTTGAAAATGAAATAGAAAGAGTTAAAAGAGGAGCCCATCCTTTTTCTCTTATTATGGCAGATATAGATAAATTTAAAAATATCAATGATACATTTGGTCATTTAGTGGGAGATAAAGTTCTTGTAGAAATGGTTAAATTGTTTAAGGGGAGACTTAGAAAAATAGATATAATTTGTAGATGGGGAGGAGAGGAATTTGTTATTCTGCTTCCAGAAACTCCTGTTGATAAAGCTGTTGCAGTAGCAGAAGAGTTGAGAAAAAGTTTAGAGAATATGTATATTGATGAAATAAAAGGGCATATTACTGCCAGTTTTGGTGTTGTTGGATACTGTCCAGATGATACAGTAAATTCTATCATTGAAAGAGTAGATGCTATGATGTATAAAGCTAAATTAGAAGGAAGAAACTGTGTGCGCTCAACTGATAAATGTGAATAAGTTTAACTTCGATTTTGCTGGATGTGGTGCACTAAACTGGGATATCTTCTTTGAAGTAGAAGATCTTTCTGAACTTAAAATTGAACACTTAAAAATTTCCCCTGGAAGAGAAGTTGTTTTAGAAAGAAAGAGATTTTTAAACTTTTTTAATTTTTTAGAAAAAAAGGGGGAAATTCTTTTTGAATGTGGAGGAGGTTCTTCGGCTAATACAATTTATGCTTTAGCTTCCTGGGGTTTCAATTGTTGCTTTATAGGTAGTGTAGGAGAAGATAGCTTTGGCAAAAGGGTTATTGAAGAATTTGAAAAGATAGGAGTTGATACAAGCTTTATTATAAAAAGTAGCGAAACAAGTTTGGCAGCAATTATTCTTGATAAAAAGAAAGACAGATTTATAGCTGTCAGCCCGGGAAGTAGCGAAAATGTGCTTTCAGATTTAGAAATTAAATTAAACCATTTAAAAACTTTTTTTCATTTTTCTTCGTTTGCAAGCAAAAGTGGACAAGAGTTTCAAAAAAGATTGTTTTTAAAACTTAAATTTAAAAGTTCCTTTGATCCTGGAGAGGTTTACGCTAATCTTGGGAAAGATTTTTTACTTCCTTTATTGAAAAAAACAGAAATTTTATTTATTACAGAATACGAATTAAAAAAAACTGGCTTATCTCTGGAAGAATTATTAGATCTTGGAATCAGTAAAATATTTTTAAAAAGGGGTAAAGAAGGAGCGGTTTTCTATTCTAAAAAAATAAGAATAGAATTACCGGCTTTAGAAATTGAGAAAATTGTTGACAACACTGGTGCAGGGGATTATTTTGATGCAGGAGTTCTTGCAGGACTTAGACTTGGACTCTCTGAGGAAAAAGCCTTGAAGATAGGTATTTACTCAGCTGGCTTTAGTCTCAGAGATTTTGGAAGAAAGAGTTGTTTAACCAAGGAGGAGTTTCAAAAATATGTTAATTTGTTAAAATAAAATAAAATTGTTTTAATTATAGCGTTCTTATTTTAAATAATGGAGATCGAAAAAAAAATTCCTAAGGATATTGATAAGTTTTTAAGAATTCTATCTGTGAAAGACTCTCTTTTTGGAGAGATATACTTAGAACATACAGAAACCTTTAAGCTGGTTGTTGAGCCAGAAAGAATTGACGAAATAAACTGGGGCAAAGAAGAAGGTATAGCTTTCAGAAAAATAGACGAAAACTTTAAAAACCATTTTACCTATTCATCTAATCCGGAAAATTTATCAGAGCTTAATGATCTGGTAAAAGGTATTACAAAAGAAACTTTTTATACTTCTAACACAAAAGAAAAAGGGTTTTCAGAGAAGAAGATTTTAAATGAGCAAGAAGAACACCTTAAAAGCAGACTTAAATTTTTAGAGGATTTAAAAAAGAGGGTAAAAAATTTAAAAGAGATTAAACACTACAAGATAGGACTGAGTGAGGTTAAAAAGGAGATTTTTATTATAAATTCTGAAGGCACTTTGGTGAGAGATAAAAGATTTTATTCAAGAGTTATTGCGGTTGTTGTTGCTGAAAGGGATGGGAGGCTTGAAAGGGGATATGAGGTTTTTGGAAGATCTCTTCCCTTTGAGAAAATTAAAGATTTACCAGAAGTTTTGAATGTTTCTGAAAAGGCAAGTAATTTAGCTATTACAATGCTTTCTGCAAGAAAGGCTCCAGCAGGGGTTATGCCTGTTGTTCTTTCAGGAACTGCAGGAGGAACCATGATACATGAAGCAGTAGGACACGGACTTGAGGCAGATCACGCAGAAGGAGGGTTATCTGTTTATTCAGGAAGACTTGGAGAAAAAGTGTCAAGTGAGCTTATAATTGTTATAGATGATGCTACTTTACCTTCACTTTATGGTTTTTATAGATTTGATGATGAAGGAACTGTATCTCAAAGAGTGGTTTTAATAGAAAAAGGAATTTTAAAAAATTTTCTTTATGACAAATACTCTGCTTTGAAGTATGGAAAGAAGTCCAATGGTCATGGAAGGAGGCAGGACTTCAGGCACATTCCGATTCCAAGAATGGCAAACACTTATATAGAAAGGGGGAATCACAAGCCAGAGGAAATAATAGAAAGCATAGATAAGGGCCTTTTAGTAAAAAAAATGGGTGGAGGAGAAGTCAATCCCTTAACAGGAGATTTTGTATTTGAAGTTATAGAAGGTTATTACATAGAAAGAGGAGAAATTGCTTATCCTGTCAAAGGAGCAACTCTTGTAGGTAATGGTCCTAATGTTTTAGAAATAATTGATATGGTGGGAGATGACCTAAGTTTTACTCCTGGCACCTGTGGTAAAGATGGGCAGGGTGTTCCTGTAGCTGATGGTCAGCCAACTCTCAGAATACCTGAAATAACTGTAG
>JAGGXL010000044.1 GCA_021163085.1 Thermodesulfobacterium sp.
CAATTATACTTTTGCCAAGACTTTTTAATCCAGGAGGGTTAAAAACACCTACCTTAAGATTAAATCTTGTCCCCTCTTCCAAAACAGCATATCTGGTAAACCTGGCATAATACACACCAGGAAAAATAGTATTTTTAAAACGCTTCCTTAAAGCCAGGGTCATAGCTCTTATAGGAGCCCATCCCATTTGTCCTGTTCTTATTGCATTAGACATGTCTACTTTAAGCCTATAACCTAAAGACTTTAAACTTTTTTGAGTCGCCTTTAAAACCATTTTGTTAACAGCTATTGCAAATCTTTCTTCAGTAAATTTCTCTCTCACTTTTAGTGCATCCCAAAACTAAAAATTATCCGTGCTATTACAGTTCCCGCTATACTTCCAACTACTGCCAAAACCCCTAAAACCCAGTACAACTTTTGCGAATGGTTATCTATCTTTTTTTCTATCTTCTCCAGAACACCATCCAAATTCTCCATCGCTACCTCCAATCTGGCCACTCTTTCTTTGAGAGTAGCCACATCTGCTTCTAATTTATTCACATCCTGTTTTAAAAATTCTCCGTTCATTTTGGACGACTCCTTAAAAAGGAATAAGGGAAGGGGCAAAACCCCTCCCATTTACATGTTACTTTCTTGCTATTAGAACTTTTATTACAGCGGTAGCTCCAGCTGGCACAGCTTCACGAGCATATCCGAAAAAGATTCCATTTGAATTTTTATTAAGAGTGCCATTATCATAATAAAGCTCATCATTAACATTTATTGCTTCATCGACATAAGCAGTTCCATCCCAATTCTGAGCAGTTACAGGGAGTTTAAAAACCCCTTCACGCAACACCTGAGCGTTACCATTGCTATCAGCATCTGTAAGAGCTACTCCTACCAAATTACCTTCTACCACGGGGTCACCAGCAGATACCCCAGTCCCTACATTCATGGTTAAAATGTCGCCTTTTTGTACATAATTTTTTGCCATTTTTTAACCCCCCATTAGTGTTTTTCTTATTTGTTCGCTAATTAAACTCATAGCAAGTTCCAAAAAGCTAAGTAGCTCCCGTAATGTCCCAATTCATTATGCTCCTGGATTCTTATAAAGTCCTCTGTAGTCTATAGGAGCTACACCTACAGTAAAAACAACCTTATATTTGATACCATCAACATCAAAATCCTTTACAGATTCTATTTTAGGAGTCTCATATCCATCAAGGAAAATTACCCACATAGATTCAAGATATCTTTTATCTACAACTACATACCAGGCAGTATCTGAACCTTTATCAACTTCCGCAGAAATGTAAGGAGTTTCAATAACCTCTGCCCAGCCTTTAAAAATATTAGTTTCATGCCCATTACCACCAGGTAAAACTGTATCTTTCATCCATTTTTCAGCAGTAGTAGCAATTGCAGGAGGAACAATTAAATAACCAGCTTTTAACAATAAAGGAACATTACTATCAATATCTTTTTGCTTGCTCATCAATTGTCTGATTTCGTTTAAAGTTGTTTCTGAAATTGCTCCAGCAGTTCCGAGGTTGTTATGAGAAGAATGAAATAGTGCTTTTCCATCAGACATAGTCGGATTACTAAGTAAGGTTTGATAAACTACATACTCAACAGACCTTCTGGCAGCTTTTCCAAGGTTAGAAGCAGGATCTAATACCTGAGGATTCTGATTAACTATTGCTTCCCATGTAATTGAAAACTGTCCACCACGTTTTTTAGTTTGAAATTCTTCAGCACTTTCAGAAAAAGTGACAGATGGATATTCTCCTCCTTCAGGAATTTCTTCAAGAATTCCTATAGTCCCGATTCTTACAGCTTTATGGATCTTAAAATCATTTACAGTAACCTTTTTTGTCCATTTCTCATAAGTGGTTGGTATTTCTTGATAAGCACTTAAAAGCACTTTTTGAACTGTGCTATCCATAATAATAGGGAAATCGGAAGCGGTATGAGTAACAGCTCTTTTAACAATCTCATGATCACTTAATCCCCAAATAGATACGCCTGCTCTTTCTAAACATCTTTGAGCTAACTTAAACAAGGTATAACCTGCGAATTCCTCTGCTCCAGGTACTTTTTCAACAGGTTCACCTAAATAACGCATAGCAAGACCAGCAGAAGCAGCTCTGATAAACTTATCCTTTTCATCCTCTCCAGCTACAATCTGCCCAGCAGGAATTCTGGTTTTAGAAAGATAATCAAGCACCTGAGCCCTGACATCTTCAATAGAGACACCTTCTGTAATAAATTTCTCTTCCATCTCAGCAGGAATGTTAAACTCAGAGCAAAGGTTGCGAATCTCTAAAATTCTCTGTCTTTCAAGCTCCTGAGCTCTCTTGAGCTCTTCAGGATTAGGATTAGTAGGATTGTTCAAAACTTTTTCGCCCATTTTTTCTACCTCCTTATGTTTTTTTTCTTGTTTATTTGCACTCCTCCCGATGCCCACGGTTGGGTCAACAGGAATAGGAGTCAAGCTAATTTCAATTACGGACCACCTCAACGCAATCAATGCTGGCCCTTCCCAATTCTCATACACCTCACCCTTTTCCAGATAACGATATTGATTGATAATGTAACCAACAGAAACTCCTCTAATTAATCCCTGCTTAACTTCTTCAAAAGCCTTGCGAGATTCCTCTGTATCTTTAAACTGAACAATAGCTCTCCCCTTTCTTTCTTTTTCATCAATCCAGACTTTTAAAGGAACGGCCACAGGTTTATCTGGATCGTGGTTCCTTAAAACCGAACCAACTTCAATAAATATGGAATAATCTACATTCTCCTTTCCGTGTAAAAGAATTTCTTTTCCATACCATCTCTCCGCAGGAAATTCAGAGCTAAAAGAAAGAGTTACAATCTTCTGTTCCTCATCTATAGCATCCACGGAAACATCAAAATTTCTCCTCTGAGGAAGTTCTAAAGCTTTCCTAAGCTTAAGCTCAAACTCAGAAAGAGCTTTTTCCTCTTTTTTACCCTGCTTTTCATCTATCATCTGTAAAAGCTCATCAGCGGCTTTTTCTATATTCTCATAACCATTTTGAGCAGCCCTCTGCTTGGCTGCAATTACCCCTCTTCTATAAACCTTCCCATTTTTCCCGTATGGAAATTTATATCTTGCTTTTGTC